>NZ_JCACKG010000177.1:0-106587 GCF_059505265.1 Myxacorys chilensis
AACACTGGTTTGCTCACTGCTGTTACTGTACCTCACTCGATTGAGAACCGCTATATTCAGGGCTTTATGAGCGTTTCACAGAATGTCGAGAAGAGACCAAGCCCTGAAACGCTTTCACCAAATACCCAATTTGACCATAGCTGTAAACCAGGTTCTCAAAGCGTTGAGATGGATTGGTGACAAACTTCAAGGATTTATACAACCCTCGAATCAGCCGTTCACCACCGCGACGAAACTGACCGACTCCCGCCTCTCCAGCAAGTTGCTCTCGATAGCATTCGCTGATGCCCTGCCACCAACCCCGACTGAAAAACCAACGTTGCTTGACTCGTTCGGGCGCAACATGATGCGCTACTAGCGCATTTGGTAGATACGCTACTTGCCAGCCCGAATGTAGCGCTAGATTGGTCATGTGTAATTCTTCGTTAGAAAGCAAATTTTTGCCAACCCGCCCTAGATTGGGGTCAAACCCACCAATTTGCTCTAAAAACGCTCTGCGAATCGAATAGTTTAAGCCTCTGGGTGTGAGTCCGGGTTGAGTGATGTAAACCACCGAATCACCCAAATCATAGGCTCCGAGGTTTCCGGCAAGTCCATCTGAAAGCCAAATTGGAGCGGTGATTCCGTCTGTCCACAGCAACGTGACTTTACCGCCCGCGATCGCTAACTTCTCATTCGCTTTATACGCCTCGTACAAGCTGCTTAGCCACATCGGGCTAGCGATCGCATCATCATCCAAATAGGCTAAAATCTCGCTCTGAGCGGCTTTTGCCCCTGTATTTCGCGCAACAGATAATCCGGTGACGGCTTCGTAAACGTACTTCACGCGAGCATCACCCTGCCGAGTTTCTACCACCTCACGTGTCTGATCTGTCGAAGCATTATCGACCACAATGATTTCAAACTCAGGGAAATCTTGCTGAAGCAAACTGTCGATCGCAAGTCCCAAATAGCGATCGCGGTTATGGGTGCAAATAATGGCTGACACCCTGGGTTGAAGCATGGGTTGAAGCATGGGTTGGAGCATGGCTGATCCCGGAAACACGGCCGTTAGTGTGGTCTACAGGACAGAGTACCCACGAACTTCCATTACTGCTCTTCCTTAAGGTGGCCGTGCATCACAATCAGGCTTTCAGACAGATGGTTGAGGCGATGTTCTAACTCTTGTTTGCGAGAGAGCAATTGGCGAAGTTTGTGATGGCGCGCGATCGCAAGTCCAACACTTGGAACTTGCTCTGGAGGACAAGGTGTTGACCACACTTGACCATCAGCATTTAGCCCGCAGAGAAAGTATCCAGGTTTTGGCGTTTGAGAAGCAGTGTTGGCCTGCGGCGTCGCGCAAATTTCCTCGACATAGTTCAATAAGCGATCGGGTTCAGCATGACGCAGCACTGCTGGGTTAGACTCTGAACCAGTGGCACGAGACTCTAACCAACCGTCCACGATCGGGCCTTCTGCATACAAATCTTGAATGTCGCGCAGCACTTGGGCAAGGTCAGTTTGCCATCCTTCCGTGATAGTCAATAGCTCCTTTAACAGACTTGAGGCGAGGGCAGGATTGGCGCTGTTACGATGGCTTGTGAAGCTCGGCATCTTGAACTTCGGCAGATTCAAACTCTCTTTGGCTTCGGGCGCGGGATGAATAGGAGCGACAGAGGAATCTGGCTCCACCAAAGGCAACGCTTCAGCCTGAAGTGGCGGCATTTCGTCAGCTACAGCAGGTATAGTAGCGGGTAGCTTAGCGGCAGGTGATTTAGATCTTGCTTGAACTTCAAAGGAGAGAGGAGCGGACGCATCGCTCGATTGAGGCGTGCGTGAAACGGTCGCTACGGCTGATTTTTGGCTAAGCTGATTTAGAGTAGCTTCAATTCGTCTGAGATCTCGTTTCATGGGCATTCGTCTCCTCTCAAAGGGGCTGCTTTAGATGAGTTCCACTCGATGACTACTATATGTTGCGTTGGAGTAGGATTGCAAGACACAACCTGTAGCGGTTATTGTAGCGGCTAATTTTAGTTCAAAAAACCTCTGGTGCAGATTGTACAATGCTTGAGCAACAAAATCCTTCCCATTCTGCCGATCCTAGCCAAGCCAATCAGATTATTTTGGTGACTGGGCCGACCAAATCGGGCAAAAGCGAATGGGCCGAACAGCTTGCCCTGAGGCAAGAACGAGGAACTGCCGCTCAAAAATCGGTGATATATGTGGCAACGGCTCAGGAGAATCCGAGCGATCGCGAGTGGCAAGCCCGCCTCGAACTCCATCGCCAACGCCGACCGCCAAGCTGGAAAACGCTGTCGGTTGAGATTGAACTCGCATCCGTATTTCTATCTGCAACAGAAAATGACTGTCTGCTGATCGATTCTTTAGGCACGTGGTTAGCCAACGTGGTAGAGCAAGATGATGAAATTTGGCAACAAAACCTAAAGAATTTCTTGCAAAATTTAAGAAACGTGAAAAGCGATGTGATTCTAGTGTCAGAAGAAACGGGTTGGGGGGTTGTACCTGCCTACCCAATTGGCAGAACGTTTCGCGATCGCTTGGGGCATCTGACTCGTTGCGTAGGTGCGATCTCGGATACGGTTTACCTGGTTACTGGAGGACATGTTTTGAATCTAAGTCAGCTTGGTTGTCCATTAGATCAGCAGCTTTCTTAATCTTGAATTGTCAAAAACGCTAGAGAAAAGTGTGTAGAGCCCTGACTAAAGGCCCGTGAATTCTCAAGTAGAAAAACTATCATTAATTACTTTCTTGCAGCTATAGAAATTAAGCTAAGTGGAGAAATTAAAACGGCTTTAATACACGCTTCTTTAATCTTTATTACTGAATGCGACCTGTTCTAGCGCGATACCATAGAAGAAATGAGTGTAATTTACAGCTTACGCAGTTCTACAGAAAGCGAAAGAGCGCGGCATAAATAGTGATTCTGTTGAGAATAGCTATTCTGAGACCGCCATAGATTTTTAGACAAAATCAATCGATTTGGTTGTAATTGTTTACCTTCAACAAATTATGGCATCTGAGCAACAAGTTAAACAGTATCTTGCCTACTGGTTGCAGCTAGGGAAGAAAGTAGTGGTTCGCAATGGGCAAGAGACAATTCAGCCCAAAACAATTATTGTGGGCGATCGCTACAGCCAAGAGGTTGAGGACATTTGGAATTTTGTCCGTTCGCCAGAATCGGGCGATTGCTACATCGAAGGAACAGAGCAACCCTTCAGCGAGCTTTTGAGTTCTGCCTGGGAAATTAATCCGTGTTCTCGGTGCACGATGCCAGTGCCGATCCGAACAGTTGGAATGCCGCCCGAAAGCTGCCCATGTTTTGATCTACCAAGTTGGCCTGATACCGAAATGCCGCAGCCTAGAGATCCGGTCAGCACTCAGGCACTGTTGCTCAAGATCCGCGATCGCTTAAAGTCTAGTTCGTAAGGGTCAACCCTTAACGGTCAGCCCTGGCGATAACCGTCTCGGAACGTCATACGTCCAGAAATCCTTTGCGAGTTGGGTGTTTGGAAAAATGGCACGCGCTTCGTCAAGCAGATGATGAAGTTCTACTGGATTTCCTGGTGCATAGCGAGGACTAAAATGAGTCAGAATCAAGGACCTCGCTTGCGCTCCTAAAGCAACTTGAGCAGCCATCGTTGAGGTCGAGTGCAGCCGTTGAAATGCCATTTCTGCTTCTTGGTGAGCAAAGGTTGCCTCGTGAATCACGACATCAGCATCTTCTGCCAGTTTAACCGCCGCATCGCAATAGACGGTATCGGTGCAGTAGACGACCTTTCGCCCAATTTCGGTCGGGCCACAGAGATCCTTACCATCGATCGTGCGTCCGTCAGTTAGAGTGACGCGATCGCCGCGTTTCAATTGCCCATAAACGGGGCCTGACGGAATGCCGAGGGCTTTTGCTTTGTCTACGTCAAAATGCCCCGCCCGATCCTTTTCCTCAATGCGATAGCCAAATGCAGGCACGCGATGCTTGAGCGGCAAGCATTTCACAGTAAATTCTTCATCTTCAAACACGACACCAGGCTGTACCGTGTGAACCCGGATTGGGTAGGCGAAGCGGGTTTGAGAGTAGCGTCTAGAGGCTTTGAGATACTCATCCAAATCGGGTGGACCGTAGATATCCACTTCTTCAACGTTCCCGGCGAGACCGCAACTCGCTAACAGTCCCATCAAGCCAAAAATGTGATCGCCGTGCATGTGGGTCACAAAAATGCGGCGAATCTGACTCATGCGCAGATCACTCCGCAGGAACTGGTGCTGAGTACCTTCGCCGCAATCAAACAGCCAAATTTCGGAGCGCTGCGGGAGCCTCAACGCCACGCTGGAGACATTGCGCGATCGTGTCGGAACGCCAGAGCTTGTGCCTAAAAACGTAATTTGCAACTCAAATTAACCCTGTGACTTCACATTCCTTTTATGGTGACACAGGAACCTTCGCTTCGGTAGTGCGGTCAAGGCATTCGGTCAGAACTGCGGCTCCCAATTTCTACGGAGTTAAGCAGGCGAGACTCGAAACAACAGTAGTAGATCTTCAGATCATCGCTCAATCTAACTATAAAGTTCTGATGAATACGGACGTTTGGCAGCGACTGGATGCTGCATAACAGCAGAACTAATGGTAGCTTTGTTGAGAAATTCGCATATATTGAGCGATGTTAGCAATTCGGTGTCTCGTGGCAACTTAATTCAGGTGGCAACCATTCTCTCTAATTACCCTGTAAGGACTGTTCAGAAGATGAAATTTCGTTCGCTCCTCCGGTTCTCTTCAACCCTGATCACCCCTCACAAAATCTGGTTAGCCGCTTTGATCTCGCTAGCCGCGATCGCACCGACGCCTGCCCGCGCTGCAAACTCCGTCATCTTGCGAGTGGCGATTCAGCAAAACGTTGCTCAGGTGAATGTTGGAAGCTCTGTTGATGCACGAGTGTTAGACGCCTCGAATCAGACGCTTGGCAAAATTCAAGGTATGAATGGCTTTGCGGCTCAGGCCAAAAATGGAGGGGTGGCCCTCGATCGATGGCTAGGCAATGCGATTCGGATTGAGCCAGATGATCCCAACGGTGTGGTTTGGATTGGCGATCGCTGGTATCGCGGTAGTGTTGCGATCGTTCCAACAGGCAAGGGGCTAACGGCAATCAACTACGTCGATCTGGAGCATTATCTCTTCAGTGTGTTGGGCAGCGAGATGAGTGGCAGTTGGCCTCAAGAGGCACTCAAGTCACAGGCTGTGGCGGCGCGTAGCTATGCCTTGTATGAGCGAGAAAGTTCGAGAAGTCAACTATTCGATCTCGGCAATACCACTGGATGGCAAGTTTATGGCGGGGTGCAAACTGAATCGGGCGGGACTCAAGCAGCAGTGGCGGCGACAACAGGACAAGTGTTGATCAGTAATAGCCGAATTATTAATGCCGTGTTTCATTCATCCGCAGGAGGCTGTACTGACAGGTCTGAGGAGATTTGGGTTCAAGCGTTACCGTATCTTCGCGGCACTAAGGATCAGTTTGACGAAGGATCACCAGTTAATGTGTGGTCTAAGCCAGTTAGCGCCAGTCAATTGGGCAGCTTTGGAGTCGGGAATGTCCAGAGCATCACTCCGACCAAGAAAACCTCGAACTGCGGGCGCATTAAAGAAGTTGAAATTGTGGGTGATGGGGGCCGACGAGTCCGAGTTAGTGGAGATACTTTCCGCGATCGCTTAGGTCTCAAAAGCACTTACTTAACTCAAATCTCGCCCCAAGTGGTTGCCAGTTCCAAGGGCAATACTAAGTCAACCTCGACTGGTTTTGTGATCAATGGTCGCGGGTTTGGTCATGGGTTAGGCATGAGCCAATGGGGAGCCTACAATATGGCACGTCAGAATTTGGATTATCGGCAGATTCTCGGCCATTACTACCAAAACACAGCGCTTTCTACAATTGATGTGAAGTAACCCGATGTGAAGTAATCCGACGTGAACTAATCAATGTGAAGTGAGGATCGCCCTCATCCCCAACCTCTCCTGCAGGAGAGAGGATATGCTCTTCTAATCTTGTTCCTTCTCCTGCGGGAGAGGGCTAGGGTGAGGGTGAGTTTGCCAAACAATCAGCCTCTTCCCTCCAATCTTTCTCTCCATTCAGCATCAATTCGATCGGATTGCTCGCTCTCTTGTTCAATCAAATCAGTTTCGGTGCTGTAGATTAGGTCTTCATCTCGAATCACCGTTTCAGCCGCAAATTGCTGAGCAAAAGTAAGCTTCTGCTCTAGAAGCGGATCGGCTTGCGCGAGTTGATGCGATCGCAGTTCTCGTTCGTTATTTCTCGCTTGAATTTTGCGATTTCTCCATCGCAACCAAGAGTAACGAGTCAGCGGAATTCCTAAGAATGCAACGCTGTAGCCCAGCGAAATCACCGCGATCGCTTTGACAAATGTGAGAGCGCCACCTGCGATCGCAACGCCGCCAACCCACAGATTCAGCACGCCTGCTAATACTAATAAGACGCAACCGAGAACGATCGCCGTGATCTTCTGTCCGCTGCTGGCTTGAGTAAATCGCCAGAGGGCTTCTCTCAAAAATGGAGGAATGGCTCGTGATTTCGTCTTCTCTACAACTGTCGTTTGCAGCGAGGGAAAGTGATAGACCAACTGCCCCTCTGGACTTACCTCTGGGCGTCCATCAAACCGGGTCAGAACGGGCAACATGTACTGCTCATACTCTTGATCAAACCCTTGACCGACATCATCTAAGTAAGGCGAGATCTGTTCAGCAATCACGGCTCCTCGACTGTTGCGAATGACTGTTCCAATGGTTCTCCAGCGTCGCTCTTCTAAATCAGCGTTGGGATTGCCATCCCCAAACAGAAACGAATAAATCGATTCTAGAAAATTCAAATTACCAGACTGGGACTCTTTGCGTCTGTAATGGTCGGTGTAGTTGGGATAGAAGATCCAGCCAAAGTCTGGGAAAAACCAGAAGCCCCCGCCGCCGCCACCAAAATCGATGCCGCCACCGTCATTGTCGTCTCGACCGGCTGACGATGCCGCGATCGCCAAAATCACAAGGGCTGCGATCGCCAGCACAATCAGCAACACTAATACAATTCCAAACGAAATCCGAATTAAGTAAAATAAAACGCGCCATACTTTCTCCCACCATTCTTTGAGGCGCAAGCGGAAGGATTTATTGCGAAGAACCTCGCGAAAATTTTGAGGAAACTGATAAACAACATCGCCCGATTCTGCCACTTGCAGATGTCCGCCCGCTTCGGAGGCTAACGCTAACAGTCCTTGCTGTGCCAAATTGACATCTAGCCCGGCTTGAGCGGCGATATCTCCGGCGGTTACACGATAATCAAGCCGCTCGACAGCCCTAAGAATGGCTGGATCTGGGGCAGGAGTCATGGTCATTGGCATTCCTCCACATAACATTAGATTCGAGTTGCCTGATTTCCAGTATAGATTTTCAAACTAGGAGTCTGTTAAATTACCCCTTTCGCGGTATCGTCAGAGAACGCTACACTAAGTCAAGCGTCTGAATGCCGCATATTAAGCTGTTTTCAATTTGTTACAGAGCCAACTATGTCTAGAACGCAACGCAACGATAACTTCATTGATAAAAGCTTTACGGTGATGGCAGATCTAATTTTGAAGGTCTTTCCTGCCAGCCGCAAAGAGAAAGTCGCCTTTGCTTATTACCGTGATGGCATGTCCGCTCAAGCAGATGGCGAATATGCAGAAGCGTTAGAAAATTACCATGAAGCGCTGAAGCTAGAAGAAGACACCAACGATCGCAGCTATATCCTTTACAACGTTGGTCTAATTCATGCCAGTAATGGTGAGCATGAAGAAGCATTAGATTATTACCATCAAGCGATCGAGGAAAATCCTCGCTTACCACAAGCGATCAATAACATTGCTGTGATTTATCACTACTTGGGCGAAAAAGCGGAAGAAGAAGGCCAAACGAAGGAAAGCGAAGAATTCTTTGACAAAGCGGCAGAGTATTGGAAACGCGCGATCGTGCTTGCTCCCAACAACTATATCGAAGCTCAGAACTGGCTCAAGACCACAGGTCGCTCTGGAATGGATATTTATTTCTAGCGTTTTGTGTCTAAAAAGTCGTCTAACTCCATACCTTTATGATTGATCGCGAACAGGTTCAAAAAGTCGCCCATCTGGCCCGTCTTCAACTTACATCTGAAGAGGAAGAGCAATTTACGACTCAACTCAACAACATTCTTGATTATTTTGAGCAATTGAGCGAACTCGATGTTGCTGATGTTGAGCCGACAACACGAGCGATCGATGTCAGTAATGTGGTGCGCCCAGACCATCACCAAACTTATGCAGAGCGCGAAGCGTTGCTAGAGAATGCGCCCGATCGCGATGGTGAATTCTTCAAAGTGCCAAAGATTGTGACGGGCGAGTAGGTCAGAGTTGAGTACTTGCAATTCCTCAAGGTATTGGGTTGTCTCGCTCAGATTTACGATCGCGGCTTTATACAGCACAGTTTTGCAGCAATCTAGCTGTGAGCCGTTGCGATCGCTCATTCGGTTCAGACGTTGGACAAAAAACCAGCGATCACAGAGAACAAATCTTCCAAACGTTGAGAGAAGGTTAAATCTAAGGTTAAATACTACGGGCGAGCATTTCTCCAACGCTGAATCAATGCCATGCCCGTTAAGAAAAGCAATGCTCCGATCGCAAGAAAACCAACATCCCAAAGAATGTAATTACTGTCAGAACGGACATGATGAATGCCGAGAATCTGATGATCGATTAAACCTTCGATAACATTAAACGCTCCAGCACCCATTAAGATCGCTCCAAGTAATGGTTGAGCAGATTTAGGCATATCAGTTTGCTGATGCGTTTGCCATAAAGTCACAACGCCACTCAGTACAAAAACATAAGACAGCAGATGAAATAATCCATCTGCTAAAGTATTAACTTTCACATCATCTAAACTCAGCATTGGGCGAACATTAGATAGTAGATGATGCCATTGCAGAATTTGATGCAGCACAATGCCATCAAAAAATCCTGCAAATCCGAGTCCCAAAAGAATTCCAGCCGCAATTAATCGCTTTGGCAGATCCTGAGTCTGTGTTGCGTTTGAAGTGAAAGATGTTGTCTTCATTGTTTAATTCTGGAAACCTACTTCAGCGTATTGGGGCTGAAGTGATTCACCGTCTACCTTAAGGCGTTGACTCGTTCAATTCTCTTCAAAAGTTGCGCTGTGATCATGTTTTCTTGAATTGATACGCTCCCTCTTTTGCGCCCCATACTTGTTTGCCATTCGCGTCATAACCGCGATCGTAGGTATTCATGCGATCGCGTTCGAGTTCGATATAGTTGGTGACACGCACGGCTCCTCGAACATTAGAAGGACAGCCATCGATCGGAGTTCTCCCGATATAGGCGTCTCCAGATTGCTTTAGAAAGACCGCGCAGGTTGGTTTACCCACATCTTGAAGTTGCACGACTCGCGCAGATTCGGGACGATTACACAGACCAATCCATTGAGCCGTTTCAGCAGGACGAAATGATAGCGATCGCACGCTTCCATTTGCGGCATTGGACGAAAGTTGCAAAAACCGCTGCCGATAAGGTTTTCCAAGCTGCACCGCGCCCGAATTTTGCGCTGCATTGATGGCTTGTTCTTGGTAGAGATAAACAGATTTGGGATCTGACACCCCTTTCATTGACACGGCACAGGTTGTCATTTGAACATTTGCAATCTTGGGATTAGCGGCAGACTGCTCCGCCGTACTCATCACTCCAATCAAACGACTGGACACCTCTCGAACCTGCTGTTCGGGAGAAAGTACGTCTACTGCATACCCCACATTTGCGATCGCTAAACCGCCAAAACTTGCCAGAAATAGAGGGAATCTCATTGCTCCTTCACCCCATAACTAGGATTAATTGCCTTGGTGAATTGTTCTACTCTAGGACGAATTCTTCTTCCATAGTAGGGATCAGAACAATCCAAAATGGTCGGTAAGATAGGGAAATGCCGATCAGCCCTAAAATCACGGAGAAGAGACTATGGAGATTAACTGTGCCGAGATGTGCAAAAACGGATGTGTTCTAGGAGATCAATGTCCCAATCTTGAGTACAAAGAGCAAACCTCACAGTTCATCAGCGACACGCCTCTAGATAAGCTGCTAGAGATGGCAGACGAAGCGGTACGCAAGAAAGCACGAGAGCGAGCCTCGGCTCCGCCTCAATGGATCTTGCCAGAAGACTAAATTGCCTGTCGATCTGTTTTGGGCTGCTAGTAGAAACAGGTCGGCATCTCTGCTGATAATTAGCTGATGATCATTTAGAAGGTATAACGCCGAAATCGAGGAATGCCTCAAGTGCCGCATTATGCAGCCATTTAGCCAGGTGTCCCACAATTGAGATCGAACTCATTGGTCGCTGCACTACCCTAGATGAAGAAGCCTTTCGATGGACAATGAATCTGATCGACAATGAATACTCAATCTCGAAATCCTGTCGTATTGGTTCATGGTATTACCGACACGGCTGCCATCTTTAACCTAATGACCACGCGATTGAAGAAATTAGGCTGGACAGTTTATAGTCTGGATCTGATTCCTGCCAATGGCGATCGCACCCTCGATTTTCTAGCTCATCAGCTTGCTGATTTCGTCGATAGAGTCTTGCCAAACCAACCTTTTGATCTGATTGGCTTCAGCATGGGCGGACTAGTGAGCCGGTATTATGTACAGCGCTTGGGAGGCATCAAGCGGGTGCAACGCTTTGTCACCATTTCGTCCCCTCATAATGGAACGCTAGCTGCCTACCTTTCTGCACGTCCAGGATGTCTACAGATGCGTCCTCAAAGCGCCTTTCTCAAGGATCTCGATCAAGACGCAGCCATGCTGGAGGCCATCAATTTCACATCGATTTGGACGCCGTTAGACACCATCATTCTGCCTGCCCGGAGTTCTCAGCTACCCGTTGGGCAAAATATTCAGGTTCAAGTGCCGCTTCACGCTTGGATGGTGACTGATTCTAGAGCTTTTGATGCAATCTATCAGAGCCTAAACGCACCTATTCTATCTGCGCTTCAAGAGCCAACAAGGTAATTTCTAAGTAATTTCTAAGAGCGATTGGCTCTGCCAAGCTCCGAAGGATCGCCAATTTGGGCAAACTCGCGATCGCCAAAAATTGCCGAACGGTGAGCGTAATACTTGTACTCCATGAGATTAGAAAACGGATCGACCAAGAAAAATGTCCGGTGTTCGAGGGGCGTGCCAACAAACCGCTGCTTCGACTTTTGATAGAACGATAATTGCTTTTGCTGTGCCCGTTCTAGGAGCTGCTGCCAATCCGACTCATCGGTGAAGACCAAACCAAAGTGACGAGGATAAATCCCGCGTTGAGTCGTCAAAACCTCGTCTGTAACATGAGCAACTAACTGATGACCGTACAAATTCAGAATGACAGAATGCTCGTTTTCTCGCCCTAAGCCACAGCCCAATCCATCGACATAATATTTCTTCGTCTGGGAAATATTGCTTACCGGAAAGGAAAGATGAAACAGTGTTGGCGACATAGAAAAATAAAGATGAACGGCAAGGTAGAGAGTGTCAAAATAATTATGGCGAATTTCCGATAAAGCAATGTCAGAGCTTATGCAAATTCCGACTGAGATCGACTGGCTAGTTGCAATCGTACTCAATTCTTCTCTGCTAGGAGTTGCGGCTGTTGCGCCTAAAAAACTTCTCACGCCTGCTGGATTAGCCCATGCCTGGGTTTTAGGTGTTTTGATCTGGGTCTGCCTCGGTTGGCAAGGCTACCTGCTGGTGATGTTTTATTTTCTAGCAGGGTCGAGCGTGACCTTCATTGGCAAAGCGCAGAAAGAAGAACTCGGCATTGCAGAGGCGCGATCGGGCGCACGTGGGCCGGGTAACGTCTGGGGTTCAGCCTTGGTTGGAGCCATCTGTGCGATCGGCGTTTTGTATCTGACCGTGCAACAGCAGCACGTCAATTGGATTCCGCTATTGCTGCTCGGATTTGTGGCGAGTTTTTGCACGAAACTCTCGGATACGTGCGGGACAGAAATTGGTAAAGCCTATGGACAACGCACATTTTTAATCACGACTTTAAAGGCGGTGCCACGGGGAACAGAAGGCGCGATCAGTTTAGAAGGAACAGTAGCTGGAGTCGTCGGATCAATTGCGATCGCAGTCGTGGGTTGGGCAGTAGGATTGATTTCCCCAATCGGAATTTTGTATTGTGCGATCGCGGCGTTTGTGGCAACGACGGTAGAAAGCTTGATTGGAGCCACGATTGAAGACAAAATCCCGTTTTTGACACACGATGTCGTCAATATTGTGAATACTCTAATTGGTGCGATCGTGGCGATTTCGTTGGGATTGATTTGGGTTTAATCGATTGATTTTGTATGGTTCGTAGAGACGCGACATGTCGCGTCTCTACCTGGTCACGGACTGACGTAACGGCGTAGGAACTGTTCCAACGGTTCCATCTTGAAACCATATACAGATTCGATTCGCGCTACTTCTTGGGGCGTTATGTAGAATTCGTTAGCTAACAATGTCCGTAGCGTCCCCAGCGATTCTTTGCCGTTTGAATTGAGCATTCCAATGGCGGTTCGGAGTCCATCGAACACAACTAAAGGCGGGTTGATGATAATGGGTTCACGATTAAAAATGCGCCCAAAAATCTGAGGAACGGCTCGGCGCTGCAAGATCTCTGGGCCACCAATTGCAAAAATTTGATTGCGAGCCGCTTCGGTGGTAGGAGACGCGATCGCAATGCGGGCTAAATCATCGGTGCTGACAATGGAAGAACGACTCTGCGGATCGCCAATCAGCAAATAAATTCCGGTACGCTGAAATTGCTCGGCTAACGAAATTAGGTTTGAGGCAAATCCTGATGGGCGAAGAATCGTGTAGTTGAGTCCGCTCGCTTGTAAATACTTTTCAACTTCCCACTTCGCTTTAAACGTTAGCGCATCCTCATAACCGCGATCGACGCCTAACACGGAAATGAACACAAAATGCTGCACGCCGTGTTCTTTTGCCGCATCGATTAAGTCAATGTTGGCGCGATAGTTGAGATCCTCACTTGCGCCCCCATGAGCACTAATAACATATTGAACCCCTTGAACGGCTCTTTCAATGTCACGCGAGCGCGTTAGCTCTCCAATAAAAATTTCAGCCCCTCGGTTTTCAAGTTCAGAATAGTCCGACATTAATCGAACCAACGCACGCACAGGAGACTCTTGTAATCTCAGTTGCCGTACGATGCTACGTCCTAATTGTCCGGTCGCTCCAGTCACGAGAAACATAATAATTCGCTGTAATTGATCGTTAACTAACGCTAACAATTTAAGCCAACTATTTCTCTAGAATTCTACGATTACAGGTGTGTGATCGTTGGGTGTTTGAATTTTCGGGGTTCCTTATGCAAGTCCATCGCGCCCTGTATTAACTTGGTAAACCGCCAGGACATGCTCGAAAACATCGTAGATTGAGATTACTTGCGATCGCGCCTATCTCAAAAGTACCACCGCATAGACTTCCTGTAGAGTAAACGATATGGTCAATCCCTCTTCAGAATCGCAGCAAGAATCTGAGCTATACCCGTTAAACAAAGGTTACATCAACAACACTGGACAATTGATTTTGGAACTGCCTCAACATGTATGTTGTCCACGCCCATTCTCAGAAGGATTAGCTGCGGTACGCTTTATTCCTTCTGAATCCACTCCAGATGAAGAGCCATATCTAGGCTACATCGATAGAACCGGAAAATTTGTAATTCCGCCCAAGTTCATTGACACAGGAAACTTAGAAGGTGAGGAAAACTTCTCAGAAGGTTTAGCAGTAGCATCACCTCCAGGAGCAATCGATAACGATGACGATTACTTATACGGTTATATTGATAAATCAGGTGAAATAGTCATTCCTCCAAAATTTAACGGAGCACATCCCTTCTCAGACGGTCTAGCAGTTGTGGAAATGTTTAACGGAAATTTCACCAGCTTCGCCTTTATCAATAGAAAAGGTGAGATTGTATTTGAACATTCTCAAGCGTATGACGCACTTAATGCGTCGGAAGGACTTGCTGCAATCCAAATTGATAGCCACTGGGGGTTCATCGACGGTACTGGGAAGTTTGTCATTGAACCGCAGTTTTCCTCTGCTGGTCGCTTCTCTAATGGGCTAGCTCCAGTTCGAGATACTGTCGCCAATAAGTATGGATACATTGATCGCATAGGTAAGTTTGTTATTCCGCCTCAGTTTGCTGAAGCTCAACCATTCTCAGAAGGACTTGCAGCCGTCAAAGTCAATCAAAATGAGCAGGATGTGAGTGGTCAATGGGGTTACATTGACACAACAGGGTTATTTATAATTCCACCGCAGTTTCAAGATACGTTTCCTTCACCATCAAGTTTCTCGGAAGGACTAGCTGCTGTTGCTGTACCGAATTCGCAGTTTAGGGGTAACGGAAAAATAGGCTATATCGATCGCATGGGAAAATATGTCATTCCGCCGCAATTTAACGGTTATGCTGGACAATTCATCAATGGTTTGGCATCTGTCGAAATCATGTTTGAGAAAGATATTCAGCAGCCGATTTCCAATCCTCCTCCTAACTCTTCTCCAGAAGCGCTTATGGAATTTTTTCTTTCCCAACAAGCACCTTCTGAATTTCCTTACGATGGAGGTAAGTATGCCTACATCAATCAGGAAGGGCACGTTGTTTGGGAAGAAATATATGACTAGAAAATCAAGTAGAGTCAATTAAAATTCCACGATTACAGGTGTGTGATCGCTGGGTTGCTCGAGTTTGCGGGGTTCTTTATCGATGTGGCATGCGATCGCACGGTCATACAAATCAGGCGTCAGGTAGTGATGATCAATGCGCCAGCCTGCATCGCGTCGAAACGCCGCCGAGCGATAATCCCACCAGCTATAGAGTCCGCCTTCAGCCGTAAATTTGCGAAATACGTCTGACAACCCAAGCTCCAGCACATTTCTCAAGGCATCTCGTTCAGCATCGGTTGCCATCACTTGCTTTTCGCGACCTTTCGGGTTGTGAATATCAATATCTTCTAGAGCAATGTTGAAGTCGCCGCACACGAGAAGACTAGGCGATGTTTCCAACAGCGTTTGCAAATACTCTCGCAGCACTTTAAGCCAGTGCAATTTATAAACATATTTATCGCTGTCTAACGCCGAACCATTAGGAACATACAAATTGACAACCTGAATTCCATCTATAACGCCAGTAATGACCCGCTTTTGCTCGTCTAAATCGCCGACCAAACTCTCAGGCAATATTGCCCCAAACCCCATTTGAACCTTCTCCAGCGGCGATCGACTCAGTAGCGCCACGCCGTTATAACTCTTCTGTCCATAAAAATAGCTGTGATATCCCACCTCAGTAAAGGCGGCCTGCGGAAACAGATCATCCGGGACTTTCGTTTCCTGTAAACACAGCACATCAACAGAACTCGACGTTAACCAGTCCGTGACATGGGCAAGGCGCATGCGGATGGAGTTGACGTTCCAGGTTGCAATTTTCATTCAGAAGGGAGGCCAGGGGGAAACTAGAGGTACTGACCCGGATTAGCATTCTAGAGAAGAAAGCGACTCAAGGAAATAGCACCCAGCAATCTTTCATTTCCCTCCTACTCTCGCAAAAAGGCCCCACAATCTAAGCAAGACCGCAGATCTAGCGTTCTTCGCACGTGAGGGCAGGGAGAACTCTCAAATGCCGTTTTAGAATTGGGCATCGGAGCAGGAATACTAGCTAACGGGACTCGGCTGACTCGGCTCGGCTCCAAAGCAGTGCCTATCTTAGGTAGGTTTTGTGAAAGCGCAGGAGAAGGCTTAACGCTAGTTGAGATGGATGGGTCTAACTGAATCTGAATATTGGGCCCGGAGCGAGCTAAGCGAATAATCATGCCATCTTGAACAGGCACTTGAACAATCCGCTTGCCGTCTAGATAGGTTCCATTTGCGCCCAAGCTCATGACTTGCCAAACAGAATCGATCTGCTGCACCTCAACATGATAGCGAGACACAACGGCACTGTAGAGCACAACATGATTGTCCGTCGAGCGTCCAATCCGCAGGATCGGCTCCGTCTCAAACGTCCAATGTTGAACCGGGGTTAATTGATCGGGATGCAGCAGGGTTAGTGTAATCACACTGGCACAGCAGAAGCTCTGATGGGGATTCCGTTTCTCTTATACCCAAAATTTGCCGCTTAATCCCGTTCCGGTCTCCCCTCTTCTCAAAGCTTCACGCCATTTGAAACAAAAAGGTCACTTTATCGCCTTTGCCAAGCGAGATGCGATCACCCGATCGTAACCGATGACGATTGCCCATTGCCAACGGGACATTGTTGATATACGTGCCATTCGAGCTGCCAACGTCCTCAATGTAGTAGGCATCTCCTTCCGCACGAATATCAGCGTGGATACGAGACACAATTTCAGAATCAGGATAGCCTGAGACATCAATATCTGGCGGAATGCGATCGTTGGGTTTGCCAATGTGAATTACAGGAAGTCCGGGCGGGAGTTCAATCACATTCGTGGTTTGCAGATGCAGCAGTCGAGCGGAAAATTGCTGTAGCTGAGTCGCCGTTGCGGGAACTGAGTTGACTGGAGAAGCCATGTCTGGAGGAGCCTGCTGGGCTGGAGCAGTGGGCGCGGTTTCATCAAGGTTTTCGGCACTAGAAGAGTGAGGAAACACGAGCGAATCAGGCGTTACCAACGGATCAAGCATGACGGGCTCAGGCGGAATTGATCGTGGATCAGGCATTTCAGAAGGGGTAGGCATCGCGGAAGTTCCTGCTACGGTTTTTAAGTTGACGCCGCACTGTCCACAAAAACTAGCATCGGTTTGCACAGATGCTCCACAGTTTGGACATTTCATTGTGGCGGGAAGGGGCGTATAGCACGCCTCACACTGAACTGCTCCAGAAGGGTTTGGGTGATTGCAATTAGGACAAACAAGCATGGAATGTGATGTAGTCTATAAGTCAAAAAAGTGGAAGCTCAAACGTCGGGAACGAGGGCACTAGTGGGTACTTCACTCGCTATGGATGGAAATCCGCATAGGAGGGAAATGAAGTTCACCACAAGTACAACTCAATATTTGTCTTCAATTAAATTATGAAAAGTTTTTTCCGGCAGATTGATCGAGCAACCACCAGAGTTCACCCTGGGGTTGAATGAGACGCGACGGGCAATTCATAGCATCGGCGTCGGGTGCAAAAATTTGGGAAAGGGCATGTTGCTTATTCTCGCCTGCTACCATAAACAAGACGGTGCGAGCATGGTTGATGAAGGGAGCGGTGAACGTAATTCGAGGCTGTCCGTCTTTGTGGCCGACAGTGATTAATCGATCGTTGACCTTGAGGGCGTCTGTTCCTGGAAATAGTGAGGCGGTGTGAGCATCATCGCCAATCCCCAACAAAATCACATCAAAGGCAGGAAATTCTCCAGGTTTTATTTGAAAGAAGATTTGGATGTCTGCCTCATGGCTTTGAGCCGCGATCGCGGGATCGGCTTCATTTGTCAGCATCGGATGAATATTCTTGGCTGGAATCGGAACTTTATCTAACCAAGCGAGCCGTGCCATCCGATAATTACTATCCTCGTGCGTTGGGGGCACGTAGCGTTCGTCGCCCCAGAAGACATGGATCTGATCCCAAGGTAAATCTTGCTCGGCTAGTTTTTCGTATAGCGGCTTTGGCGTGCTGCCGCCAGAGAGGGCGATCGTCGCCATACTGCGATGTGCGATCGCATCGTTTAACTTTTCTAGAACCAACTCTAGCGATCGATCAACGAGAGCCGCGAGATCGGGCAAAACTTCAACGTGTCTATCCATGCTGTTAGGGTTAATCACTCCACCTGTCAGCATAGAAGAAGATTGGCAATCGCTCGGCTCTCTTTAGACGCATGTAAGAATGTTTTGCCTTCTGAGTCCAGTCAGAAATTTCCGTGAAAGCGTAAGAAAGAGTGTTATAAGAAACAGGAATTGCGACTCTTCTTACTTAGTACTTTGCCCGATGATGCACACTGCTCTCTCTCCTGCTGCATCCTATTTGCAGTATTTAGATCAAAACAGATTGTCTTTAAACGCATCAGTACAGCCTCAGCTACTGATGCGTTTTGAAACTACGGCTTGGGAAGCCCCGCGATCGTCGTTAGATTACAACAACATTGCCGTTGCAGCGTTGCTGGAAGCTCACCGCTGCGAAGACAAGACCATGCGATCGCTGTATTTAGAAACGGCACTCGACACACTTCAAACGGCTCCTGCTGACCATCCTCTTTGTGCTGCACACTTGGCCTTGATTCATGCGCTGGTCGGAGAAACGGAGACCGCTTTGCAAATGGCGTTTGAATCATTGATGAAAACGCTTCAGACCCAAGAAATGTCACCTCAACCCTTGATGCCAGGACTCGTCTATCTCCCTGACAGATCAGATCATTTTGAGGCGATGATTGCATCAGAAAATGGATACGCTCAAGCGTTGATGCTGTTAGCAGAAGTGATTGAGCGATCGCAACGCATTTTCTACAATTCGACAGGGCAGAGAATGCTGCATCTAGCCGCTCAAGTCGTGCCGCATTCTGCTTCAGTGCTACTCAAGCTTGGCATTTCACAGCTCATCGCTCAGCAATGGGAAGGGCTGATTGCACTTCATCAAGCAAAACAACTTGCTCCAACAAACCCTCTGATTTTGCAATCGCTGTTTCTGGCATATCGAGATTTAGGCGACCTGGAAGCGGCGGATTTTTGGCTGAAATCTGCCCAAGCATTACATTCCGATCAGATTGCTTGGCGATGGACGGAAGGCGCGATCGAGAGTCCCATCACCTATGTTCCATTTGAAAACCATCTGCTTGCTGTAGAGCCGAGTTTCCGTAGCATTGTGACAAGTGTGTTGTTGGGTGCGGGGGATTGGTTTGAGCAAGAAATGGAGTTCTGGCGAGATTCAATTCAACCCGGAATGACCGTGATTGATGTGGGCGCAAATGTTGGCGTTTACACGTTCAGCGCGGCAAACCAAGTAGGGGATGAAGGGCGAGTGATTGCGATCGAGCCGTTTTCTGGCTGTGTCCGTTGTTTGCATGAAACAGTGCGCGTCAATCAACTGTCTCAAGTGACGGTCTGTGCAGGAGCTGCTAGCGATCGCAGCAGTACTGTTAAACTCGCGATTGGAGCTGCCAGCGAACTGAATGAAGTGGTCACAGACGGTGCGCCGATCGGTGAATTTGAAGAGGTTGCTTGTTTTCCGTTAGATAGCTTGATCGACTCCGAACAGCTTTCTCGTGTGGACTATCTCAAAATTGATGCAGAGGGTCATGAGATGCAGGTTTTGATCGGCAGCGATCGCATTTTGCAAGAATTTAAACCTGTCATTCTCTACGAAAACATTGCAGGCAGTAAAGGTAGCAATATTCCGGTCGCGGAATACTTGACTTCAAAAGGCTACGAATTATTCCGCTATCAGCCGTTTGTGAAGCAAGTGATTCCGGTTAGTTCTGTTGAGAAACTGCAAGGCAATCTCAACATTATTGCTCTACCAATGCCCACAGCTTAAATCAATTACTTAACTCAGGACTGCTATTTTATGCCCTTCTTTCTACCGAGTCTGAAAAAAAGTGGTCACCTCGATCGCGTTGACATGACGGTGTGTAATGTTGGTTCTCGTAAAGTCACCAGTAATGATGATTATGGAACTCAAGGATGGCAGTTATTCGCGCCTAACCTGACCATTTATGGATTTGATGCTGATCCAGATGCGTGCGCAGCGGCTAATGCTGAATTTGAGGCAAGAGATGTGCATTGGAATGAGTTTCATTTACCAATCGCGATCGCAAAAGAAGTCGGCACTTCAACCCTGTACGTCACTAAAAATCCGATGTGCAGTTCGCTGTATCCACCCAATGAAGCCTTTCTCAAGCGGTTTCCCCGATTACCAAATTTAGCAGGTCTTAACTTTGAAACTCCGATTGAAACCACAACTCTCGACACGTTTTGTTAAACCGAGAACGTGGATGCAATAGATTTTCTACAAATCGATGTTCAGGGTGCTGAGCTTCAGGTATTGGAAGGCGCAAATGCGCTATTAGCAAAAAGTGTATTGGCGATTCAGCTTGAGGTTGAATTTTCTCCGTTATATGTTGATCAGCCATTATTTTCTGATTTAGATCCCTATCTCAGGCGACATGGATTTACGTTGTTTGATCTAATTGTTGCCCGCGAACAGCGATCGCCGCTTGTCTCGACCAATCGACCAGGACAAGCAGTATGGGGAGAAGCCATTTATATTCGTGATTTGATTCAAGAGGATGCGCCGCTAGCGTTTCAAACACCGGATCAGATTCTTAAACTAGCTTGCATTGCTGACACGCTAGAGTTTACTGACTATGCGTTGGAGCTTCTCAAACATCTCACCTCTCACTATGGAAGCGATCCAACCTATGACTTCACTGACACGATCGCTGAAAGCCTCAGCGCAATTCTTAGCCCGGAACAGGTGGAACTAGAAGTAGCAGATCTAAAGCCATGACTTACTTGGAACTGCTTTGGTCTAAATGCAGTTGCCACATTTGCTGGTAAGCATTTTCCATATCGCGAGTGAACTGTTTCGCATTCCAAAGTGGCGCGGTTTGCCGCAATCGCATCAAGTCCCAATGAATCTTCTGACGCAGTGCGGCATCTTTACCTAATCGCACGCCCCATTCAACATATTCCTCATCACTCCAAGCAATGCCTTCGCTAATGCCTGCATTCACCATCATGGTGTAACTGTTGCGGGCAGCAAATTGCTCTCCGACACGGGTCACAAGCGGAATGCCCATCCATAAGGTTTCTAGGGTTGTGGTTGCGCCGTTGTAGGGGAACGTGTCGAGAACAACATCTGCGATCGCTAAATTGGCTCGGTGTGCTGATTCCGTTGGAGCATCAGGAAGAAACCGAAGTCGACCTCTTGCTACGCCTTCTTCGTCTGCAATTTCAAAGAAGAATTTTTGAATCGAGTCTTCATCTGAAAATCCCTTAATTAAGAAGTAACTGTTAGGCACTTCTTTGATAATTTGCATCTGCAATTTTGCTGTGTCTTGATGGCGTTTACACCCTCGCTGAGCGCTGAGAAACGTAATTGCATCAGCAGGGATGTTCAACTGATCTCGTCGCAAACTAGGCACGCCAACCTCAAATCCATCAACAGCAATGTATGTTTGAGGCAGTCGCCAAATCTTTTCAGAGTAGTAGGTCTGAGCCGTTTCGGGTAAAACGTATGGATCGGCAATAAAATAATCAACCGCAGGAATTCCGCAAGCATCCCAACCGAGCCATGTGAGTTGAATCGGTGCGGGTTTTAGGGACAAGATTTCGCACGTTAGATCTAAGGTGACGCTATCTAGATCTACAAGAATGTCTACCTCGTCTTGATGGATTTTGTCAGCTAACTCTAAACTGTTGTTGGCAATATCAACGCCCATAACACAAGGCTGTTCCATCTGATTGATATACCACTGTTGGAGTGGATCATTTAGGCGCTCGTTGTAGAAATAGCCGTTGATTTGGAAGCGATCACGATCGTGGTGCTGAATCAACCATCGCGCTAACCAACCCACAGAATGGCTGCCCATGCAGTGAGAAAGATAGCCAATTTTGAGCCGTTTTGTTGATGGCTGATGAGATGGTTTTGTTTGTTGGTAGCGATCGCACTGAGTAGCAGCTCGAAGCCGAATGTTTTCTTGACACAGTTTACCGATTTGGTTTTGAAACGCTCGGTGCTTTTCTGCGTTGTCAGCGAAGTAGGGTAGGTAATAGCAAGAGTTGAAGAGTCGATCGGTGTGGACAATATTTAAGTCTGTCGGCTGATCGTCGATGAGTTTTGTTAGAAGGGTTTCGTGATTTTGCAAAGCACTGACGGCTTCTTGCCAATGCCCTCCAGTGTTTAGCAACCCACGCAGCAGTAGATGGCTAGAAAACGCTTTTTCTGACCAGTCATCCACAGAATCTAACCGCGATCGCGCGATCGCAATTCCTTTTTCATAATTTCGCGCACTTTGATAAAACAGCGCTAAATGTCCTGAAATCTCGACATTATTTGTATCTAAACGTAAATATAGTTCTGATAATTGTGCAGCTATATTAGGTTGCCTCATGGTGTAAGCAATTTGAATAGCAGCAGGGAGTAGAACCGCCATCAATGCAGAAGGAGTTTGAATATAGGGCAAACAGGCTTCTGTGAAATCGATAACAATGGGATGAGGCGCGATCGTTGCCAAAGTATTTTTCAGAACTCGAATTAGTAATGCTTCATCGATTCGGTGAGTTTGATTTTCTTGAAGACACGAAATAATTTGCAAGTCGTCTAACTCTTCGGCTGTTAGTTTCTCTAACTGAATCGAGAGTTCAACTAAATGCAGCGCATTTTCAAGATGAAGTGGATCGATTTCTCGAATGTGTTGGCGAATCACCCAAGCCATTGAATGGTTTTCTAGCGCTTGTAGCCGATTTGCTTCTGTTTGCAATACGTGGATCAGTTCATCTGTCCACTGTTCAATTTGTGTTAGGTCGCCCTCCGACATAGCAAATAGCCACATTGTTTGCGCGTCTGCTTCTTGACCGTGGAGCAACAGCACTAAACCTAAATGCCAATAGTGAGATCTAACTTCTGGTTCTGCTTGGATGGCTTGCTCGTAGAGGGTAATGGCTAGTTCATAGCGTGCATCTGTCAAAGCTTGATGAGCAGACACATGCTGAGAGGTTATTGGGGCAACAGATTCTGTGGGCATATCAGTAAGCGCAGGAGAGGCTAATCGTGTATTACTTATAACTTCAGAAATGGAGATTAAAAAAATAAAGTGGATAGACTGCTCTACCCACTTTGTTCATTTGAGTTCGATCAATTCGGTTAAGCTAAAGCAAAATTGCTTTTTTTGAACCTCTTATTTGATTGCTGTGAAACCAGTAACACAACCAGGAGCCGTGTCTTTAACAAATGAAATAGAGGCAGCAGCAGCATCAGGACCGCTAGCAGACTTTGCTGAGTCAGCCTCGCATAAAGCAGCCAATGTAGTTGCTTCACTTGTTGCTGAAATGTTTCCAACAACAACACCACCTGCATAGGTTTTAAGTGGAGCATTACCAACTACCGTGTTTGCTAGGTTTGCAATTGCTACTGGGTCAGCCCCACCGGTTTCTGTGGTGTATTTGTAGTTGCTTGTTTGAGTTGCAACGCCCAAGCCCAACTTACCAAAGTCAGTTGCTGCGGTAACAAATGCGTTCTTCTCTAGGTAGAAAGCTTGTTGAGCGCGGTTCATTGAACCAACGTAGGTCTTTGCTTCAGACTGCTTTGCTTTGTTTGCTTGGTTCAAGAAAGAAGGCAGAGCAATAGCAGACAAAATACCGATGATGATGATAACAACGAGCAATTCGATCAAGGTGAAACCACCGTCTTTCTTTTTGCTGTTGAGGTGTTGTAGAAACTTTGCAGTTAGTTCAGATTTCATTGAATTTCTCCTTAAAGGTGCGGTGTGTTGAACTTCTAACGCCTGAACATAACTTGCCCACTCTGATCACATTTCATATCACTATGCTTGAAAGAATTTCCTGGTTTGGAAAGAAGGCTTTAGACAGTGCATTCGAGCAAGATATAGCCCAAGTTCTCTAGTTGAAGCAGTAGTTGCTTAGCCATCTCGAAGCTGTCTTTCTCATCTGCTGCTTCTAAAGTCACAGGGTTAAGAGGTCTGAGCTTCTGCCATCGCTGCACCAAATCGGACATTCCTTGAGGAGCATCTAGGAGCGGCAGCAAACAAGCAGCCATTAGACTATCAATTGTGATAGGGCTATCTGTAATGTTGAGATGCTGACTGATCTCAAACGTTTTCAACTGAGTGATACAGGTAATCAAATCTTCTTTGAATGCTGCTGTGATTAATTGAGGATGCAAGTGAACAATTGAATTTTCCCAATGCTGCTCTGTCCACTCACTAACTGGAGTATAAGTGTGGGCTGCCCTCGGATGACCACACCAGATATCTAAAAGCCGATGAACAGGGTGTAAAAGCTCAAACAGATGCAGTTGCTCTTCGTAAGACTTGTCTGCTAAACCCATGATGATTGTAATTGGCAATTCATCTACGTCCTGAAACAGGCTGAGCAAATCCCAAGTACGCCAGTCCGACATGTTGATGAACTCTAGTTCCGCAGCATCTAGTGCCTGAAAAAATTGGGGTAGCGTCCATCCTTTATCTCCTTGAAGCAAATGATTGACCAAAAGCCGCTCATCATCTGTCTCAAAAATTGGACGCCAAGCCGTAGTCTTGATGAAAACATCATTCTTCAAATTCCGCATCGTCTGCCGGACAAGCTCGACATCAGATTCGCAAGAAGCGCCTTCCATCAACCCGACTAGCTTGAAGAATTTCTGCGATCGTAAATATACATCCCGTTGCAACGAACTATGAAAGTTAGTTCGCAGAATGCCATCTGGCTTCAGAACAGATTGCATTGCTCGTAACCCTACTACTGAGTCAGGTAACAAATACAAGACTTCATCGTTATTGATATAATCAAATTCCATTCCCAAGCTGGGCAATTCTTCTAACGGCATCGCATGAAATTCCACGTTCTCAACGTTGTGAAACTCCAATCGTTGACGAGCCAGCTTAACCGATTCTTCTGAAAGATCAATTCCTACAATTCTTGCCCCCGGATTCGCAACCGCCAACTCCAACGACTTGTAACCTGTACCACAGCCAGCATCTAAAATCATTCGATCTTTTGTGCTAATGACTTTCCGATTTCTGTGATAGTAGGCAGTGACAAGACTATGAATATACAAGCGATTTGGATCAGTCGGAAAGGATTCCAGTGGAATTCTGGGATACGGGGTGTTATCAAACTGCTGTCGCAATTTTTCTAGCAAGTCAGAGGTTTGAATGCTCATCGTGGGCTTCTCCTAAACGAGGGGCTATGCAAAAACTGCCCCTAATATGCCCACTTTGAGATGAAGTGATTCAAGTCCGCTAACTTATTGCTTTAAATCACAAGATGAGAGATGAATTTTGAGTAGACGTTTCTACGCTTAGCATAGAGCGTAACTCCATTAGAACTGCTCAACTCACGTGAGCTTCTAATGGTTAAGCATCAATAACTAGCCGCTAGGACTTGGCTCGTTAGAGAGAAATCGTTATCAATGCTAAATCAAAAGCCGCGATCGCACCTAGTTAAAGATGCGATCGCGGCTTCAAAACTTAACGACTCAATTAGTAATCGAAATCGCCGCCACCCATACCAGCGCCACCCGCAGGAGCGCCATCTTTTGGCTCAGGCTTGTCAACCACAATACATTCTGTGGTCAGCACCATGGCTGCGATCGAAGCAGCGTTTTGTAGAGCAGAACGAGTCACCTTCGCCGGATCAACAATGCCTGCTTCAAACATGTCAACGAACTCCCCGATCGCTGCGTTGTAGCCTACGTTGAAATCTTTCTCTTTCACACGTTCAGCAATTACCGCACCGTTTTGACCTGCGTTCTCAGCGATGCGCTTCAGGGGAGAAGTCAACGCACGAGCCACGATTTGAGCGCCGATCAGTTCTTCGCCGCTTAGATTGCTTGATGCCCAGCCTTCGAGGTCAGGAGCCAAGTGAGCCAAGGTCGTACCACCACCGGGAACAATGCCTTCTTCAACGGCTGCCTTGGTTGCGTTAATCGCATCTTCCAGACGGAGTTTGCGATCCTTCATCTCGGTTTCAGTGGCTGCACCAACTTTCACCACTGCAACACCACCTGCAAGTTTCGCAAGACGCTCTTGCAGCTTCTCTTTGTCGTAGGAAGATTCGGTTTCTTCCATTTGACGACGGATTTGCTCAACGCGAGCTTTCACCTGCGCTTCGTTACCTTCAGCCACAATCGTAGTGGTGTCTTTGGTAATGGTGATGCGACGTGCTTTGCCCAACATGTCGAGCTTCGTAGCATCGAGTTTTAGACCTGCATCTTCGGTGATCAAGGTTCCGCCTGTTAGCACAGCGATATCTTCGAGCATGGCTTTCCTGCGATCGCCAAATCCAGGAGCCTTCACCGCTGCCACGTTTAATACGCCGCGTAAACGATTCACCACGAGAGTTGCCAATGCTTCTTTCTCAATGTCTTCCGCGATGATGATCAGCGGACGACCTGCACGCGCGACTTGCTCTAGAACTGGAACAAGATCTTGCACCAAGTTAATCTTCTTATCGGTAATCAGGATGAACGGCTCTTCCATCACCGCTTCCATCCGCTCGGTATCGGTTGCGAAGTAGGGAGAAATGTAGCCTTTATCAAAGCGCATTCCTTCGGTGATTTCCAGTTCGGTTGTCATCGACTTACCTTCTTCGAGGGAGATGACGCCCTCTTTACCGACTTTATCCATTGCTGCGGCGATCATCTGACCGACTTCATCATCGTTTCCAGCCGAGATCGACGCCACTTGCGCGATCGACTTAGAATCTTCGACGGGGCGAGCGTGAGCCGCAATCTTCTCAACCAAGAAGCTTGTCGCCTTGTCCATGCCGCGCTTCAGCAAGATAGCGTTCGCACCTGCTGCCACGTTCCGCATTCCTTCTTTAACGATCGCATGCGCCAAGACCGTAGCCGTCGTGGTTCCATCTCCAGCAGCGTCGTTTGTTTTAGAAGCGGCTTGACGAATCAATGCTACGCCAGTGTTCTCAACGTTGTCTTCGAGTTCAATTTCTTTCGCGATCGTCACACCGTCGTTCACAATTTGAGGTGCGCCGAACTTCTTTTCTAGCACCACGTTGCGACCCTTAGGACCAAGAGTAACTGCAACAGCCTCCGCCAGAATGTCCATACCGCGCTCAAGAGCACGACGAGCATTTTCGTTGTAAATAATGCGCTTAGCCATAAAACCTGCCAGTTGTAGATTGAGGGTTTGAGAAGAATTCAGGAGATTGTCCTCACCCTAGCCCTCAAGGAGAGGGAACAAGGTTTGAATCGGCTCCCCTCTCTTTAGCCGAGAGGGGTTGGGGTGAGGCCAGTGAGCTACTCAACTAAGAGTGAACAGTGAAAATCTTAGACTCACAAATCCAAAACTAGGAAACGATCGCTAAAATGTCTTTTTCCGACAACAAGACATACTCTTCAGTACCGAGCTTGATGTCTGTGCCGGCGTACTTCGAGTAAAGAACTTTGTCGCCTTCTTTGACTTCAACTTCGCTACGAGAACCATCGTCGTTGCGCTTACCCGGTCCAACAGCGACAATTTCGCCAACTTGAGGCTTTTCTTTCGCATTGTCAGGCAGAAGAATCCCGCCTGCGGTTTTTTCTTCTGCTGCACTGACTTTCACAAACACGCGATCGCCCAACGGCTTCACGGTGGATACGCTCAGAGATACGGCTGCCATTACAAATTCTCCAAACTACTTCAACGAAATGAATGTTTACCTAGGATTCTGGTCGGAAAGGCAAACTCGACTTGCCTGAATTAGCAGCAGTCCAACCTATCCAACAGGTAGCCCTAGTAAATTACGTTTACCAGTCTACTGCCATTAGGAGCATTAAGTTAGCACTCTCTACTCCTGAGTGCTAATTTATCGGAGCTTGGGGTTGGGTGCAACTTGTCAGGCTGTACGGGTTCCCGAACTGAAAGAGCGAGAAGGCTTGCCCAGTGCGACTATCGAAGCTTAGCGACCAATTGATCTAATAGGGCATCGCCTTCTCTCGCCAAGTAATCTTCAGCAACTCGGATGAGAGCATTAAGATGAACATCATCTGAGCGATCGAGATCGTCAAAGGCAGGAGGCAGTTTCGTTTGGAAGCGAAAGTAATTTGTAGTGGACAGCAATTGACGAGAAATATAATCGACTGCATCTGCCGACCCGTCAAATAAAACATTAATAATTGGCAACACCCAGCCGATCGCGCCCCAGGTTTGAGATTCGTAACGGCTAATCGGTCGAGCAACATCGCCTGTGCCAAACGAGGCAACAATGAAACTGTTTAAGCCTCTCAAATTATTTCCAGCAAGCTCTGAATTTTGCTGATCTTGGAAGATTCTCGCTCCTTCTGCGATCGCACATGCCGCCGGATTGTTCGCTACTACACCGCCATCAATCAGCGGTACCCGTTGACCTTCAATGTCTGTAATGTGGGCAGGAAAATACACGGGAGCCGATGCCGAAGCTTTGCAGATCTCCCAAATTGGGATTCTGTTGTATTTTTCTGCTCTGCCTTTGATGGTCTTAAATACTAATGCTTCGCGAGTTTGGAGGTTATAGCTAGTGACTAGCGTTGGCACATTCAACTCCCCAAACCTGCGATCGCCAAACACGTCTCGCAAAACTCGCTCTAAGCCTTTACCGTCGTAGCGGGGTCTAAAAAATTGTCTGAGAAATCGCCAGAGCCGATTGAGCCACCATGCTCTTGGAACCGGAAAAATTTCTCCAGCGCGGGTTCGGTATAGCTCGACGATCGCGGTGGCAGGGATACCTGAAGCTAAGGCGCAGGCGATCAGCGATCCGGTTGATGTGCCAGCGATTAGATCAAAGTGTTCGGCAATGGGTCGCCCTAGTTTCTGCTCAAGACGTTGTAGCCAAACCGCCGTAATTAGTCCACGAACACCGCCACCCGCTAAGCATAGAATCTTGTAGCTCATAGTCACTCCTCCAATTAGCATCTTTGCCCAATTCATCCTTGGAGTGTGAAGGATTTGCCGTCAGTTAGCGATGAACTACAGACTTATTTTGCTCTCAACTCAGCCGCCGACTGAGCGATCGTACCCAGTTTCAAGCCTGGCGGATATGTGCCGTCCTCTTTGATTTGCTTAATGATTGTTTCAGAAATCCGCAAGTTCATCTTCTGTCCTAACGCCCGAACGATGTCACCACGATCGATCACGCCAGCCACCGCTTCTGCAGGCGACAGCACGGTAATCTGAGATAAATTCTTATCATCGAGTAGTTGAATCACTTCCACAATGGGCGTTGATTCCTGAACCGTTGGCACGTCGCTTAATGACTTGAGAATGCTACTCAGCGTTTTGGTTTCCCACTCGCTACGCTCGATCAGTTGCAATCCATCGGCATCGACTATGCCCCGATAGCGACCGTTGGATGCCGCATAGTAAACGGGGGCGCGAGTTCCCGACAGTAAGTAATCATCAGCAAATCGGCGCAGGGTCATATTTGCATCAACCACTCGAAACTCGCGGGTCATTGCATCTTCAGACTTAATCTTGAGCAGCGCTTCTTGCAAATCGGTGAGGCGACTGTAGGTGGCTGCGTTTTGAACCACAAACCAGCCGATCAGCGCAATCCACAAACCACCGATACGGGGTAACCCAAGCGCACTTGAAACGCCGAATGTATCTGCCAATCCCCAAGCGATCGCAATGAATCCTAACAGCCGTCCTGAACTCGCTGCCCAGCGAATGCCCTGAATTTGGCTACCCGTTGCTTTCCAAATAATCGATTTGAGAACCTGTCCACCATCCAGCGGCAGTCCAGGAATCAGATTAAACAACGTCAAAACTAGATTGATTCCCGCTAGGCGAGTGAAAAGAACGCGCAGCGGAGCATCAACGCCAGGGGTAAGAAATCCGATTAAGCCAAAAATTAGGAATAAGCTAAAGCTAACGGCAGGGCCTGCGATCGCAACTTGAAATGCTTTTCCTGGTGTTTTCGGTTCTTGCTCGATCGCCGCAATGCCACCAAAGAAGAACAGCGTAATTGACTGAACCTGAATTCCTTGAAGTTTTGCGACGAGACTATGACCTAACTCGTGCAGCAGCACCGATAGAAATAACAGCAGTGCTGTCGCTAGTCCCATGCCCCAAGCCGTTTGAGCGCCCCACTCTTGAGCATAGTTGGCTTGAAACTCGGCTCCTGCGCTCAGAGTCACTAAAGCGACGACAAAGAACCAGGACGGATCGATCCGTAATGGAATGCCAAATAATGACCCGACTCGCCAACCTGATTGCATGACTCTTTCCTAAAGCATCTTCTTCCAGGATAAACGAGACAGTCGGGATGAGGGATGAGGGATGAGGGATGAAAACCGACTCTTGATCAATTTATTTCTAATGGGGGAGCGGGTTGAGCAGCCCTCATCCAAGGCAGCTATAGAACGCCTGCGTTGGTTAAGCCTAAAATCACGCCTGCACCTAACACATGCCCAAAGCTCATTGTGGCGAGCAGTTCAGGTAATCCAAATCCCTCAAACAGAGCCGGTTTAGAACCTGGGAGTTGTGGCCCGACACCGCGATTTTTGATCGCAAACCGACCGATCGCAACCGCAAACAAACAACAAAGTGTCATTACAAGCCCGATCGCAGGCGACCATTCAGCAGTGCGCGGCGCAACGGATGCAGCAGCAAGTAAGGTTGAGTGAAGCACGGTATTTCTCCTTGCAAATCTATGATCAACCTGGATTATAGGGACATTAGGTTTACGCTTTTGCAAGGGAACGCAACTTTGTTTTAAGAGTTAACACAATAGTTTATATTTCGATACAGACGATAGAGCGTCAGCAATTTCTAATTGTTTTCAGATCTACTGTTTTTTAGATTACGTTTGGATTAACGAATCCACCTGGTTTTGCAATTAACTCTCTGTTACATTCGGGATTGAACGCCTTACAGCGCTGAGAATTCGTTCTATTGCGTCTAGTGAGCACTAACCTTGTGTATGGCAATTCGACTTTAGCCGATCGCCATGACTTCGTTTTCAACTCGCCCTCTTTAAGTTGAATCTGTCAGTTAGTTGAACTTATGCCTGATGGATTCATGCCTGATTGCATCTAGCTAAAACGCAGCAGCGAGAACTGCCCCACATGCCACAAGTCATTGCAGCCTGCATTCGAGCCGCCACGAGAAATTTTGCCGCGCTATACAATCTATACAATAGATAATGAAGTGAAAAGGATAACGGTTGTGACAGACGCGGCAACATCTCAATCGAGCGAAACGGTAGAACTCGCGCCAAATTATGTAATTCCGCTGGTGCTGGTTTTGGTCGGTCTTCCCTTTGTTTTTGTGAACCTATGGGTCGGTGCTGCGATCGCACTCTTTGGCACATTCTTATTATTTCAAGCTGTCTCGCTTCGCTTGCGATTCACCCCTACTGATTTAGATATCTATCGAGGCGAGACGCGAATTCGGCGCTTCCCCTACCAAGAGTGGCAAAGCTGGGAGATCTTCTGGTCGCCTGTACCCATTTTGTTTTATTTTCGAGAAGTTAAAAGTATTCATTTCTTACCGATCATTTTTGACCCTAAAATGTTACGGACTTGCCTAGAGCAACGCTATCCAAAAGCGTAATTTCATTCTGTGCCCTGTACCCCACTCTCTAGTTCATGAATTCTGACGAGTTGCCGACTGTTCAACCTGCCCAAGATCCTCCCGCACTGGATGACGCTCCTGTACAACTGGAGACGACTGCCGAAACCAACGGAAATAGTGACGTGAATGAGGCAACCAAAGCCCTACTGAGTCAACGCATTCTAGAGCTTCAGCAGCAAGAGCACGATCTCAAGCAGGAAATTAACGCGCTGATGGCAACGCGTGCTGATTTACAGACTCAAACGATGGAGGCACAAGTCTCTTTGGGTCGATTTGTGCAGCAAAATTTGAGCGACCTAGAGCAACGCAGACAGACGTTGCAATTAGCAATCGAACAACTCGAACGGCGTCAGGATCGAATTCGCAACGAAATGAGAACGACCTTTGCGGGCGCATCTCAAGACATTGCAATTCGGGTGCAGAGCTTCAAGGATTACCTCGTCGGCAGTCTGCAAGATCTTGCGATCGCCGCAGATCAATTAGAGTTACAAAAGCCGATTAGCCCAGAGCGCAAGGCCGTAGACGCCTTACCTGCTCCTGCTACCCGCACTCCTCGCAACGCAGAAAAGATTACCCCGTCAGAGGCTCCTGGGCAAAAACCAACTCCCAAATTTGCAGAAGAGAAATTTCAGGACGAAGGACGCCAAATCCGCAGCGTCATTGATCAATTCCGCAATCAGCCCGACTACTACGGCCCTGTTTGGAAACTGCGCCGCACCTTTGAGCCGGTTCATGCAGAACGGGTATCAAACTGGTTCTTCAGTCAAGGTGGAAGAGGCGCGATCCGCACAATGGGGTCTCGCTTGCAGAATATTCTCATTGCCTCCGCCACGATCTCTATCCTCTACAATCTCTACGACGATCGCCTGAGAGCTCTCGTCCTTGCCAATACGCCAGAACGGTTAGGCGAATGGCGAAGGGGCTTGCAGGATTGCTTGGGAGTATCCCGCAGTGACTTTGGCAGCGATCGCGGCATCAGCATGTTTGAAACCCCCGAACAACTCGCCCTCAAAGCCGAACGATTAGAAAAAGACGGATTTTTGCCATTCATTGTGATTGACGAAACCGAGGAAGCGGTCAGTCTGGCGTTGCTGCAATTTCCGCTGTGGTTGGCGTTTGCGCCCAGCCCGCAGCAGCTAATTCAGCAGCAATCGTATTTGTATTAAGGGATGAAGGATGAAGGATGAGGGATGAAAGGGAGATTAAGTTAAAGTTCGGGCTTTTCAGGCTAAAGCAATTCAGCTAAGACTTACAATGAATCCGTAATTGGCTAACGGCTTCTTTCATCCCTCATCCTTCATCCCTTTCCACACCCCTCATCCCTCATCCCTCCTCATGCTGCCCTGGTTCATCAACAACGGACTCCTGCTCATTCTCGCCTACCTACTCGGCTCGATTCCCACTGGCTATTTAGCGGGTCGAATGCTGAAAGGAATTGATATTCGTCAAGAAGGATCGGGGTCTACGGGAGCCACGAATGTGTTGAGAACGGTGGGCAAACTGCCTGCGATCGCAGTCCTCATCGTCGATGTTCTCAAAGGCGCATTGGCAATTCTGGCGGTGAACTATGCCTTTACTCACCTCCCCGGCTGGCTCTACTTCACGAAAGTTGTAGACAGGAGCTTTGCAGATTGGCAACCCTGGTTGGTAGTCCTAGCGGGATTGTTAGCATTGCTAGGACATAGCAAATCCATCTGGCTCAACTTTAGTGGAGGAAAGTCAGTTGCAACGAGTTTAGGCATTCTGCTGGCCATGAACCCAATGGTGGGACTCAGCACCCTAGGCGTGTTTGGGTTGAGTATTGCAATCACCAGAATTGTGTCGGTTAGTTCGATCGCAGGCGCGATCGCTGCCACAATTCTGATGGTTATCTTTAAACAACCATTGCCCTACTGCTTGTTTGCGATCGCAGGCGGCATCTATGTGATCTGGCGACACCGCACAAACATTGGGCGGTTGCTGGCTGGCACTGAACCAAAGCTAGGGCAAAAGCTGCCATCAGAACCAGAGATTGATCCGAGTTAGACCGCGTCTGCACCTTATAGCGCAACGAACGCCATTATCTTCTCTCAGCGCATCCTTCTCGTACTACGTTGTCTAAAATCAGAGTCGCTGAGTAGGGATATTGCTTGTCAGACATGCTATCGCTACAGGCAGCAACTTTTTTGATCACCAGAAGATTATTCGTATTCGGTTTGCTCTGCAAGCGATAGACCCGAACAAGATCGGCGGGACGCCCTTGAGCACTCATCGGTGCAGAATAAGGGAACGATCGCGGCTTTGAATCTGTTGTGGAGTAGACAATGCCGCTTTTGCTAACGCTCATGCCCCAAAACGGCTCAGTCCCGACGACTCTAAATGCTTCAGAACGAGGTGCCGCCGGTGGTTGGGCACTGTTCGCCGCTGTCAAATGAGAGATGATTGAAGTTGTGCCTAGACCCAACAAAACGCTCAAGTAGAGTAAGGGTTTCATCGATTTCATACATTTCTGAAGGATAGTAACTATCACTTCAAAGCCACTGCCTCTGTTTCCTGATTGATCTAGTCAGAAGGAAACAACACGCGAGATCACTAAGGTGGAGCGTGATCGGTGGAATCCCGCTTAAAAAATCAGACCAGTTCGCCGATCTGACTTTGAAATTCTAAACTAAGAGAGAGCCTGTTCAAGTTGCACGTCTTGACGGCTACTAGCTGTCTTTGCCAGTAGCAGTGAGAATAGCAATGCCTACGTTCAAGGTCTAGTCCGCGTAAACTTTAAATATGTTCTTAATTTAGAAAGGGTGGGCTAACGTAGGTGTCAACGGCATACTTAATGTAGAAACGCCAAAAGGAAACAGAATTATGGGGTTATTTGATCGTATCAGCCGTGTGGTTCGCTCGAATGTCAACGACATGGTGAGCAAAGCGGAAGATCCAGAGAAGATCCTTGAGCAGGCTGTGATCGACATGCAGGAAGACCTGGTGCAGCTGCGTCAGGCTGTCGCCACTGCGATCGCGAGCCAAAAACGCACGCAGCAGCAGCATAACCAAGCTCAATCGGAGTCAAACAATTGGCAGCAACGTGCCCAGCTTGCCCTGCAAAAAGGCGATGAAAATCTCGCTCGTGAAGCCTTGCAGCGCAAGAAAACCCACACCGAAACCGCGAATGCCCTAAAAGGTCAACTCGATCAGCAATTAACGCAGGTCGAGACGCTGAAGCGCAGTTTGATTGCCCTAGAAGGCAAGATTTCGGAAGCGAAGACCAAGAAAGATATGCTGAAAGCTCGTGCCAGCGCCGCAAAAGCTCAAGAGCAACTGCAAGGCATGGTCAGCAACATGGGCACGAACACAGCAATGGCTGCCTTTGAGCGGATGGAAGACAAAGTGTTGCAGTCGGAAGCGAGAGCGCAGGCGGCTGGTGAATTGGCGGGTGCAGATCTCGAATCGCAGTTTGCTCGTCTCGAATCGGGTGATGTTGATCTCGAACTCGAAGCGATGAAGCAACAAATGTTGGCAGGCTCAGCCCAACCGCAAGCCGCCTTGCCAGGACAAGTCAATCCTCAAACGCAGGCTCAGACTCAGACTCCAGTGCCTAAAGATGCGGTGGTTGATTCTGAACTCGAAGATCTTAAAAAGCAGCTAGATAATCTCTAGGGGCAGATTGAAATTCTTCGTAATGTTCCATGACAAGCCTTAGCTTTCCTTTCACGAATGGGAGAGCTAGGGCTTAAAATTGTGTAAAGCAGTTGTTAAGTATCCCATGCAGTATGAGTAGCGTTCGCGTCATTACAGATCCCGAATTTAAGGCAGAAGTTCTCGATGCCACTCAGCCTGTGCTCGTGTATTTCTGGGCGTCGTGGTGTGGTCCGTGCCGGTTGACAGCGCCGTTGGTTGATGGCATTGCCAGCAGTTATGGCGATCGCATCAAAGTGATCAAAATGGAAGTTGATCCGAACCCCGAAACGGTTGCTCAGTATAAAGTGGAAGGCGTTCCGGCGTTCCGGCTGTTTCAAGATGGCGAGATGAAGAAGTCAACCGAAGGTGCAATTAATAAACAAAAGCTTGAAGATCTCGTGACCCAAAATCTATTGACGGCATAAGCACCGTGACCAGATATGCGATTTGCCAAACGTCTAGACTGGCTTCAGTCCAATGTATTTGCGGATATGGATCGGGCAAAAGCTGCTGCTAAAGCCGCCGGACGGAATATCATTGATTTGTCGTTGGGATCGTCTGATTTGCCTGCTGAGGCACATGTGATCGACGCGATCGCAGCGTCGCTTCACGACCCGACAACCCACGGTTATTTATTGTTTAACGGCACTAAAGCATTTCGGCAAGCTGCCGCCAGTTGGTATACCCATAAATTTGGCATACCCGTTGATCCAGAGACCGAAGTTTTACCACTCATTGGCTCTCAAGAAGGTACGGCGCATTTACCGTTAGCGGTGTTGAATCCTGGCGATTTTGCGCTGTTGCTTGATCCGGGTTATCCGTCTCACGTGGGGGGCGTGTATCTCGCGGGCGGGCAGGTTTATGCCATGTCTCTTTTGGAAAAGAATAATTTTTTGCCTGTGCTAGAGGACGTTCCAGACGCGGTTTTAGCACAGTCACGCATGATGGTGTTGGGCTACCCGCACAATCCAACTAGCGCGATCGCACCGCTTCCGTTCTTTAAGGAAGCAGTGGCGTTCTGTCAGCACCACGATCTTGTGCTGGTTCACGATTTTCCCTATGCAGACCTATATTTTGGAGAAACGCCCGTTCCTTCGATATTGCAGGCTGATCCTGAAAAAACAGTGTCGATTGAGTTCTTTACAATGTCAAAGTCCTATCACATGGGCGGGTTTCGGATAGGTTATGCGATCGGGAATGCAGACCTGATCCGCGCGTTGCGCCAAGTCAAAGCGGCAGTGGATTTCAATCAGTATTTGGGAATCTTGAACGGCGCGATCGCGGCTCTAGCAGGTTCGCAAATGGGCGTACAGAAAGGAGTCAAGATTTTCCGGCGGCGTCGGGATGCCTTTATTGCCGCTCTTGATCGCATCGGTTGGCAGGTTCCGACACCAGAGGCAACGATGTATATTTGGGCAAAATTACCGCCGCAATGGGCATCAGATTCGATTCGGTTCAGTACGGAGCTTGTACAGGCGACGGGTGTGGCGGTGTCGCCAGGCTCAGGGTTTGGAAAATCAGGGGAAGGCTATGTGCGCTTTGCATTGGTGCATGAACCAGAAATTTTAGAGGAAGCTGTCGATCGCATTGCAACATTTCTCTAAGCTCGACTCAACTTCACACATTCTTGATTTTTGCGGAAAATACTTAGTCTTGACTTTGTAATCTTTCGTACTCATCTTGTCTACACTAGGAGGCAGAAGCTTGAAGCTACAGTCTTGATAAAAGGTCGCTTCAAGCTTCTGCGGTATCTACGGCTTGAATTGTAAACTCAAGGTTGATTTGGGGTGTATTTTCGTAAGCTCGCTCGTAAGCTTACTTAGTTTAATGCTCGACCATTGCCCTTAGTGTATGCAAGAACGATCGTTGCTCAAAGTTTATTATGTAGCAGCCGTTTTTTCCTTGATGGGAATAATGGCTGCTTCTGCTCAGGCTGGAACGCTAGCGAGTCTCAGCGTTCAGCAAGCGACACCGTATGATGAGTACGTTGACGAGGAGCGCCAAAAACAATCTCTCCCTTCAGCAGAAGACTTTACACCTCAGCAAGTGCTTCAAGCTGGCTCCACCTCATTGCTTGTTCAGCAGGCTGTTCAGCAACCCCTTGAGAGCGAAGCGCCTCACGTGAATTCGTTTAGTGCACTCCGCGCAAAGGATGAGGTGATCATCAAGTCAGAAGTGCCGCTAGCCCCGAAACGAGTTGAGGTTCCTGAGCCGTCCGTCGTGCTGGGATTGATTACGATCGCAGGACTAATCATTATCAAACGGCCACGAGTTTCTAACGACTAACTTATTGCTCCAAAAGAATCGGGTTGGCAGCAGATTTGATAGCAGATGTAACGGATGCGCCTCTTTGTCCGCTACATCTGTTCCCCGTTTACTATCAACCTAATTCTTTTGAAAGTCTAGCCAGTATTAAAGGGTTGCCTGCAATTGATTCAGCAAATTCTCCACATACGTCAATGCCCCTTCAATCGTGGCAGCATCTTCAATATCGACTCCGACAAACTGCCGCAAGGCGGCAACCTGATCCATACTGCCTCCAGATGCTAGTAGTTCTAGATAACCTGGAATGAACGCTTTGCCGACCTCAAGATATTTCTGATAGCACGCCAAGCTGACAATATTGGACGCCGTGTACTGATAACAATAGAACGGCTTGAAATAGATATGTCCAATTCGCGCCCAATCGTACTGATGTTCGGGCAGCACCTCCACCACATCGCCGCAGAGATCTTGGTACAACTTCATCCATTCTGCGTTCACAAAACTCTGGTCAAAACTGCCTTGAGCCGCGCGATCGTGGACTGCCAATTCTAATCGACTGATCGTACTTTGCCGGAACAGCAGATTGAGCTGATCTTCTAACTGCCGAGTAATCAGCGTTTTCGTCAATGCCTTGTCGCCTTCTGCTTGCTTCAGCAAATAATCGAGCAATAGCAGTTCGTTGAACGTCGATGCGATTTCTGCCAAAACCATCGGCGGATTGCTGTTGAAATACGACTGGCGATCGCCAATCCATTCAAAGTGCAGTCCATGTCCCATTTCATGGGCAAGGGTGAAGAGCGAATTGTAATCGTCCGTGTAAGACAGCAGCAGGTAGCTGTGTTTACCGTAGGTGTAAGAGCAGAACGCGCCGCCTCGCTTGCCGGGACGCACTTTCGCATCCACCCAATTGTTTAGAAAAAATTCTTCGGCACGACGAGCATAATTTGGATCAAACTGATCTAATGCCGCTAAAAGCGTTTCTACTCCAGCTTTGTAGCTAATCGCTGCGGTTTGATTGTCCTCTGTGTCCCAAGGGGCGTAGAGATCGCACGTCCGAATGGTCTGCCCGATCGCCTTGGCTTTCAACTGATAGTAGCGCTGAAACAGATCGAATCGCGCCCCTGTACCATCCATGATGGCCCGAAACACAGGTTCAGACACTTCATCGGCTAACAGTTGCTTGTGCAGAGTAGATGGGTAGCCGCGCATCTGATTCTCTAGTTTGTGATCTTGCGCGACGGTGTTGAGGATGTAGCCATACAGCGAATTGTGTTGCTTCATCACCTTGCGAACCGATTGATACGCCGCGTACCGCGTCTCTAGGTTTGGATGATAAAGTAATGCACTAAGTTCGGCGTCAGTGTTCGCCGTTTTGCCATCCGTCGTGGTGACAGGCTCATATTCTTGTTCGCCAAGATGCACCGATCGCAGTTGAATAAATGCCTGCCGTCCGGTCAAACTGTCTTGATTGCGGGTTTGTTCTACAGCTTCTGAGAGCTTGTACGGGCGGTAGTTTGCAATCCGATTCAGGTAATGCTGGTAAGTCTTGAGAACCGTTGCTTGCTGCAACCGAGCGAATTGATCGGCCTCAATGCCTTGCAGTTCCAGATCGAAAAACAGGAGCTGATTCTCGATCGCAGTCAATGCTTCCATGACACGATCGAGAAACTGTTTTGCTTCGGTACTGCGAGTATCTGCTGAGAAGATCAGTGATGGGAAGGCATAGAGGTAGCCAGATTTCTCTGCGATCGCTTCCAGCGTTTTAAAGCATTCCGTCAACTGTTCGGGGGATAGCGTATTGACTCGACCTCGAAACTGATCTCGAAACTCGGTTGCCTGCTTCTGCAACGTCTGTAAATCTTGTTCTAACTGCGGATCATCAAATCCTCGATAGAGATCCGACAAATCCCATTCCTGAGAATTCTCCACCGGAAACGTAGCCTGCGCCTCAACTGATTGCGTCATCGGTTCAATTCCTTACTTCAACAGCATTATGTGTCTAGCCCAGACTTATCCTCTTAGCTTCCGAGTGTTATCCAAGAGACTTTGGGAGAACTGATCAAATCGTTTTGCGAGACCCTCATCCAGGAGCTTGCCATCTTGTCCAAATGCCTTCCAAACTTGCCCGATCGACACCTGTTCTGGAATCACCCAAGCGTGAACCCACCGCATGATCAGCCGCAAATGATTCAATGCATTACTGTTGGGCTGTCCTCCCAATACGCTAATCAGTCCCGTCACTTTTCCGTCGAGTTGGTCAAAGCTCATCAAGTCCAGCGCGTTTTTTAATACGCCGCTTACGCTGCCGTGATACTCCGGGGTCGCCAGAATCAAACCGTCTGCCTCTTTCACCGCCGTTCGCAATCGTTCTACATCAGGATGATCGGGATAGTCGTTACCACCATTTGAGAGCGGCAGATTCATTGTGCGTAAATCTAACACTTCAACCTCTGCATCCAAGGCTTTTAAACGGTCTACGGCTTGGGTCAGGGCTTGAAAGGTATATGATTCGGGGCGCAAACTGCCTGCAATACCAACGAATTTGACCATGAGAGAAGTTCCTATAGAGCGTGAGAACGTATCAGAATTTTGAGTGAGTTGAGGCTGTGTCTCATCCGTTATGGGTTAGAGTTCGTGCCTCGTCCTAAAATGAACTCGTAATGATTACGTTTAAGGTAGCAAAAAAACTTAATTCTGCCAACAAATTTGCATCGATAGCGCTTATCTCTACTGGAACAACCTACTGAGACAACCACCCGAAAATCTCACCTACCGTTAATTTCACTGCTTCAGCGAATTCAGGAACGGAAACAAAAGATTCTGGAGTTTCTAGAGAAACTAAAATCGGCTGCTTTTGGGATGGGTAAACCAAGATGGCTTGCTCAGCCGGATCAATGATCCAACCCATCTGAGTTCCATGACTTAAGCAATGTAGAATCTTGTCCATCACCTTCGTCGAACGTTGATCAGGCGACAAAATTTCAATTGTCCAGTCCGGGGCGATCGTGAAGTGGTTTGCGATAACTCCGTTATTTTTTCGAGGAACTCTGTCGTAGGTAAACACAGCAATGTCAGGAACGATCGCTCGTCCACCAAAGGTGCAGCGTAACTCAGGCAAAGCTCTCGCAATCTTTTGAGGCTTAACAATAGTGTTGATTGCTGCGACCAAATCGCCTTGAATGACGCTGTGTTCTCCTTGAGGCATTGGTTTCTGAATGATTTGACCGTTAATGTATTCGCTAGCAGGTTCAGTTTCTGGCAGTTGCAGAAACTCCTCGATCGTTAGCGCTTTAGAAGGGGTCTGTACCATTGCAATTCCAACCTGGTTAAAAGGTACATTGAGAAGCATTCATGCCTCTCATTCATGCTTCTATTGTGGCGTGAATGGCTTCATAGCAAGATTCGATCGTTTGTCGTTCTTGCAATGCACTAACTAGCGCCTCGTAAGCCGATTCATGATTTTGCAGTAACGTTTTTGCTCGCAAAACGGCTAACCGTTCTCGCTGTTCGATATCAGATGCTGTCATACCCAACTGCATCAAGATTTGTCGAAATTTGCTGCGATCGTCGCTTCCACCTTCCGAACTTCCGTACGTGATTTGTTCCGCGGCGATGCCCGCCATCCAAACGGTGCAGAAGCGATCGAGCCATTGCGCCGAGATTTTGCCTTGCTGCAATTGCTGATCAAGTTCTTGTGTATCGAACTGAACACCGCCTTGCCCGGCTTGTCCCTGTTTGATCGCTTCCCAAGCGCTGAGAGTATAGCCTACCACTGGAATCTCAAGCTGTTGAGCCACGAGAAAATGTCCTGCTTCATGATGGATCACGCGATCGCGGTAATCTGGTGAGAAACTCGCGAACCAATCTAGAACAACGGAGCCAAACTTGCCCTGCCATTGCAGTGAATCAAGCGTCGCGACGCTTAAAATACCGAAGACTGCGATCGCAGGAACAAACGGTGAGATGTTTAGCAATGGACCCAACAACACTGAAAGCGTTAGTGCAAAAATGGAAATTGCAGCGAGATTTAATCTAGTTTGATTCATAGAAATAAACGGTAAGAAAACTAAGGATCGTGGATTGAATAACTCCAACACTTGCATAGCTCCGGGTTGCCCTCATCCCCTAACCCCTTCTCCCGCAGGAGAAGGAGAACCAGAGCCTTGCTCCCTCTCCTGCGGGAGAGGGTTGGGGTGAGGGTAAATCCGGTTTTATTTAATTCATGATCCTAAAGCAGCGCCGATTTACTTAACCCTTGTTCGTATTTTCGGCTCCCTGTTCTTTGTTCTGTCTAGCTTTGTAGAATGTTTCTAAACTTTGCTGATCGCCAACAAATCGCCAATGCCAAGGCTCATAGTTCACGCCTTGCCCATTACCTTTTGGAAAAGAAAGCTCAAAATTGAATCGAGCAGCATTGGCTTGCAGCCATTTGTAGGCCGCCGTCTCTTCAAAGGTGGGGCTGAGATTTGTTGCAGGCGTATTGCCATCACCAATATCGATCGCATATCCCGTGTGATGTTCGCTGTGCCCGGGCGGTGCGCTGACCTCTGCTCGTTGCTGGACACTCTGATTGCGCTCCGCTTTCACATTGAAGTACACGTCTTGCTGCTCAGCGATCGATCGAAACGCAGAGAGTGGAACCAACGCAACCCGATCGGCTGAAGCGGCATTGACCATTTCTCGATAGGCTTTCGCAGCACTAGAACGCAGCTTTATCTCTCCGTCGTCACTAATTGGCTCTAGCTCAGATTGAGGCGCTTCGGCATAGGTGTAGTGATTGAGCAGCCGCCCATCGGCATCAGTTGGGCTGACACTGGGAGAGGCTTCAGGACTGGGAGAGATCGGATTAGACGCGATCGAAGACAGAGTAGAGCGATATTGGTAAGCAACCAATCCAGAGGCAGCAAGCGCGATCGCGCCAACTCCCACAATCAATCCAGTCAAATTGCGACGCGGCTTTGACGGAACTTCAACGGTTTCACGCTCAGCAACCGGAATATCATCAAACGAGGGATTTGAATCTTTGGGAGGTTTTCCCGGCAGACCAGCGTTACTCAAGCAATATCTCCTGAATGTCGTTGGGTATCTATTTAGTATGTCAGATTAGTATGTCAGAAAGTAGTCGGTCAGAAAGAGGAATATGAAGCTAAAGCCAAGCATCGTCATCATCCCACGAATCATTAGAGGGCTTAGGCTGCGGCGGTTTTACAGGCTTTTTAAGCGGTTCTTGAACGGGAGGTTTGGGAGCGTCAATGTCCCAGTCATCCCAAGGAGCGGGTTCGTTGCGAGTGGTAGAAACGGGAGGTTGTGAGGCATCGTCTAGATCAATATCGTCAATCAGTCCATCGACCTGCTCGACGACAGTTCTAGCTTTTTCTCTCGCTTGTTCAGCAACCAGTTTGGCTCGTTCCTTGGCTTGCCCAAACAGCGATCGCACATCCTGGGTCAGGTGGCTCTTCTCTTCTTTTAACAGTTCAGTGACTTTCGAGAACTTTTCTTGGATGCCTTCTCGGTAAAGCGCAAACGATCGCGCTGCGCCCGCAGGCACTAAGACGCGACGATTGCCAAAGCTGAGAATATAGTTAGAGGGCAGCATGTAAATGCTGCCCGCAATGCCGCCTAAGCTATTGGAGGTAAAGAGGTAATGCTCGATCTCGCCTGTTTCAAGATCAAATAAATAATCAATAATCTTTCCAGTTCGCTCGCCGTTGTCTGTCCAGACTTCCCAGCCCACTAGCGATTCAATCTGACGAACTTTTTCGGCGTCGGTGTCAACTGGCTTCGAGTTCACCAGGATTCCGTTCGCCCCGATCGCATCTAATTGATCTAAATTAAAGGCCGTTTTCTTCGAGCCGAGCCAGCCCGATCGACAGATAAACCCTAATACCCGATGCATTTGAGGGTAAGTCCATAGCACCTCAAGTTGTCCAAATTCTTGCATTGAGCGGCGTTCGAGGACAACCTGATTTAACAAGTCACTGTGCTTGACGGCGTCTGGCTGCTTCGACATAGGTACACTGAATTAGGGAGAGAAGCCTACAAATCTCTACTATCAGTGTAATCTTTGTCTGACGAGGCAAACGCTCTTTATTCAATCAAAGCCATTCAATCAAAGCCTTGCTTCAATTAATTTAGTTTGTCCAAGTTTGTTTAAGATTGGGCGGTTTTTTGCAGTGCGATGAGCGCAAGTCACAACGCCCGAAGGAATCGCTTTCTTAGGCTAAGCTGAATTCATTGGGCAGTTTGTTAGGGAAGCGGTTATGGTCTTCATCAATCCCAAAACTGATTTTGCCTTTAAGAAGATCTTTGGCTCTGAGCAAAGTCGCGCCATTTTGATTAGCTTCCTCAATGGCATTCTCTACCAAGGACAACCGACGGTGCAGGATCTGACTATTCTAAACCCCTACCAAGCGCCTAAAATTCGCGGCGTGAAAGACACCTATCTTGATGTTAAAGCCCTCTTGAGCAGTGGTGAAACGGTGATCATCGAAATGCAGGTATTAAACGTTGAAGGGTTTGAGAAACGCATTCTCTACAACGCTGCCAAAGCCTACTCGATTCAACTGAGTGCTGGAGAAGCGTATTCCGCCTTGAATCCGGTGATTGCCCTGACGATCACGGACTTTGAGATGTTTGAAGACATCGAGACGCCTATTTCTCACTTTGTGCTAAAGGAAAAGGACTGCTTGGTGAGCTACCCGATGAACGACTTGGAGTTAGTGTTTGTGGAGTTACCAAAATTCAAGCGATCGCTAGAGGAGCTAGAAACTTTAACGGATAAGTGGATTTATTTTCTGCAACATGCACCAGATTTACGCACAGTGCCCGAAACGATGGGCGAAGTTGTAGAGATACAGCAGGCGTTTGAGATGGCGAATCAAGCGACTCTGACGCCAGAAGAATTGGATGAGTTGGAGCATCAGATCTTTTTTATTCAAGATCAGCGTGGGGCGATCGTCAAAGCGACTAAGCAAGCGCTCCGACAGGGTGTTCAGCAGGGGGAACGACAGGCAAAGATAGAGGTTGCTCGACGGATGATTGGCGCAATGAATGACGCTACGATCGCACAAATGACCGATCTCACAATCGAAGAAATCCAACAGCTAAGGCAATCTGAATGAAGAGCGATCGCACTCCGGGAATTGCCCAATTTCACTTTTTTCTGGGAGAGCGCTTCATAAGTGACTGGCTACCGACGAGGAAAATCTGATTGGTAGTGTGTCCCAAGTCTTTTTGAGGTTGGGTGGGGTTGGGAAGTGTGGCGAGGTAAATCGACGCGGCTCCGGCAAGGGTGGTTAGAACGATCGTAACGGGGCGGCGAAGATTGAAGGAGTTCATGATCGGATTCCTGAATAGCTGTCCCCTGAGTTTCGCAAAAGCCTTGTATGCCAAGATGTTCAGCGATGTTCAGGCAGTGTCCAACATTGTGTAGGGATGTCCAGGAATGTTCGTGTAGGTAGAATAAAAGATATGTTGAAATAACGACGTGGCGGGATGAATGGAGCGATCGCGCAAGCTGACACTAACCAATTGGACAAAAGCGAACGATGCTTTGCAGAGGTACTTTGATGGAAACAAATCGAAGTTAGCAGAAGACCGCAAGGTCTCCCGAACAACATTGACAGCTTTTTTTAAGTGTGAGCCTGTACGCGAAGCTGAGTTTCGCAAAATTGCTTTTGCCCTGTACTTGGATGAGAAAGATTGGCAAGTTTTTTCTGAGCCTGCGATCGCTTCTAATGAGGAGGATTGGATTGAAGAAGTACGATCGCGCTGCTGCGAGAAAATTCTCTATCAACATGGCACAATCCAACTTCTGAACCAGACTGAGATTGAAGTTGATCAGCTTTATGTTGATGTGTGGTTGCTGAACCGCTCTCCCCGCACATTTCACGTTTCAGGATCTACGTTGTTGAAGTCGTTTGATTTGCGGAACGATCGTTTGGGATTGGGCGATCGCATTAAATGTAATGAAGGGATGAAAGTTGCAAACGATAACGCTAGGCTGTTGATTCAAGGAAAACCGGGAGCGGGAAAAACGACGTTTCTCCAGCATTTAGCGGTGGATTGCAGCAATGGCAAATTTCAGCCGGACTTGATTCCGGTCTTGATTGAATTCGCCGCAATTCAATCAAAAAAATGGAATTTATTGGAGGCGATTTCGGAGGAATTAAGCCTAGAAAATCAGCAAACGCAAACCCTTTTAGAGCAAGGCAAACTGCTGATTTTGATGGATGGATTAGATGAAGTGCCGCTCAGTGGCTTTCGACGCAATGTGCAAGAACAGCTTCGTAGCCTTGCTCAGGAACCGAAACATTCGGGCAATCGGTTCATTCTGACTTGTCGCACTCAGATTATTGAAGTCATTCCGCAGGGCTTTACTTCCGTGGAGGTCGCAGACTTCAACACGAAGCAGGTAAAGAAATTTGTAGAAAATTGGTTTCGTGCCAGTGGACGAACCGAAGCAGACATTACTCAACAGTGGCTGGCATTTTCGGATGCAATGGAAAAGAATTCAGCACTGAAGGAACTCACAGCGACGCCTGTGCTGTTGAGCTTGATGTGTTTGGTGTTGCAGGATGAAAGAGATTTGCCTGCTCAAACGGCTTCGCTCTATCGAAAGGGAATTCGGCTGCTGTTGGAGAAGTGGAATGATCGTAAAGAGATCCCTGTATGGGAAGTTGGTAAGGAAGTCTATCGGAAACTAACCCTTGATCAGAAGGAAGCACTCCTGATCGAGATTGCGGCTCGGAAATTTGAGAATTCGGATAACTTTGTGCTGTTTGAGCAGACAGATCTAGCAAGACAGATTGCTAACTTTCTCAACCTTGCGAATGCACGGGAAGGGGAAGCGGTATTGAAAGCTATTGAAGCTCAGCACGGATTGTTAGTGGAAAGAGCAGATGAACTGTGGTCGTTTTCTCATCTTACCTTTCAGGAGTATTTCACAGCCCAATGGCTCACTCAACCTCAACAGGACTCAGGTTGGGCAGAAAAAATGGCTGATGAACGATGGAAGAGTGTTGTTAAGCTAGCAATTAAATCTCAGCAGCCAGCAGATCGATTGTTTCAGTCAATCAAACAGGCAATCGATTGCTCTGTCTCAGGAGATGCCAAACTACAAGGATTTCTCGCGTGGGTTCAGGCAAAAGCTGAATTCGTCAATGCACCCTATAAGCCTTCTGCCATTCGCAGTTTTTACGTCGACCTTGCTCTCTATCGCGACTTTGTTCCCGATCTCTCCCTTGTCTGCGACCTTGCCTGCGATTTCGCCTTCACCCTCGCCCTCCACCGCTCTCTCGACCGTGACCAAAACCTCGTTGCTCTTGCCCGAAACCTCGCCCTTGCCTTTGCTCTCGCCCTCAACCTCAACTACACCCCCATATTGGCAAATAAGCTTCAGCGGCTTACGGAGCATTTACCAGAAGACTTCTCTGTGCAAGACCAGGAAAATGTCCAGTACTTGTGGAGAACGAACGGACAGGTTTGGCCCGAGAAATTGCGTCAGGTGATGATCGAGCATCGCAACATCGGGCACGACTGGCAATTCAATGAATCACAAGAACAGGCTCTACAGAGCTACCATGATGCCAACAAATTTCTGGTCGAACTGCTTAAGGAACCTGGAGCCGTCAGCGATATGGTGCGTCAAGAAATTGAAGACAACCTGCTGTTACCCATCGCCACGCTCCGGCAACGCCAACCTGAGATATATGAGAAAAGCATTGAGTCGGCCTAATGTTTCCTGTTCTTTATCCTGATCCACTAATGTACAAGGCAAAAAACGCATCTAATTTTTTTAGAAGCTTAAGTTAAAGTACGAAAAGAGGGGCCATCAATGAATCTTTGCAACACAACAACGCTAAAGATTGACCCCTCGAAGATAAAACTATTCCGTGAATACAACCGATCGAGACTAATCGGCAAAAGTGAGCAAGGTTACAGAGTCAGCGGGTAAGGTCATGCCTCCCTTGATCGCATTCCAGCTCACGGTCTTCTGAGTCGACCCTGCCTCTGAAAACTCGTATTGCTCTATCTGCGTTCCTGGATTGCTGACACTAACATCCGTCTGCACCGCTTGGGTCGTACCCGAATGATTAATCAGCAAGTACGACTTGTACCCTAACGCCGAGTTCTTCACGGCAAAGGTCATCACGGCTTCCTCATTGTTGCTCGAACTCGCTACCTGCTCGCCCACCAAGCGATTGTTCAACACCTGTAAAAATGCTCCGCCTAGCCGCAAATCGTTCTGATCGCTCATCTTGCCATAGGTGCCATCTTTCTCATTCCATGCCAGAGCCGCCACTGCGCCGTTCTTCTGGGCACTCACCATTGCCAAAGCATCGAATACTACGCCTTTGTGAGTGGTCATGCGGGGGTCTCGTGTCTGCCACGTCCAACTGATGTTGTACTCGCCTAACATGACTGGAATGGTTCGCGTCGGACTTGCTTCTTTCAGTGCTTGAACGATCGAGGCCGTTCTTGACCCGATCGCTATTGCACCAGCATAAATATCGGAGTCGGCTGTGGAAGCACTACCAGTGGCATAGTGGTGGTAGGTAAAGAAATCAAGGTTCGCTTTAGTGCCCTGGATGAAGGGGACATAGAACGGTTGCAGATCTGACCGTGCCATCCCTGGTCCTCCAACTTGAATTGTGGGATCAGCCTGCTTCATCGCGACAGCCGCTTTGTTGTAAATCTCGATCAGCTCATTCAGACGATCGGGTTGGGCGGGGTTTTTGAGTCCACCCCAGCCGCTTTCAGTGTGGAACCGAGTGAAATAAGAGTCGTCTTTCTCGTTGGTGACTTCCCAATACTTGACTTTGAGGTGCGAGTCCTGGTTGACGATTTTAACCAGATCGGCACAGAGTTGGGCGTAATTGTCGAACTGATTGGCATCAAGGAAACCATCGTTATTAGCATCCATCCAGCTAGGCCAAGTGGGAATGTTAATCATGCGCTCAGGGTCGCTGGTGGCAAACGAGGAGAATGAAGACTCTAACGCTTGTTTTATCTTGGTGGTATCCCAGGTGCGATGAGCCGTGTCAATCAATCCGTCAGGGGTGCTGGAGTCCTGCATCGCACTAGCATTGTGAAACCGAATCAACCCTGGATTCATCAAGGACATATTGCTTTTGTAGGCGGCACTGTTAAAGCTTTCAGGACGAAAGCCTTGAAAAGCGTTGAGTCCGAATCCGAGTCCTGTTGTTGGACCCTCTACATCTGCCCAATCTACAGTAGTTGTAATGCCATCAAACGTTGAACTTGCTGCTGGTGATGGCGTTGACTCGTAATCTGTCGCTGGAACATGAAGTTGGCTCTGAGGAACAATCTCTTTGGTTTGGCTGCCACTAGACCATAAGAGCTTTGAGACAGCTCCCATGCTGTTTTCGTAGTATTCCAGCTTGATGTCATACTTCTGTCCAGATGCGAGAGCAATGGTTCCTTTGTCTTCGGTTGGTGCGTGATCTGTCCAATGATCAATCAGGAGTTGCCCGTCAACCCATAACCGAGCGCCATCATCTGAATAAGTATAGAACGTGTAGGTTTCGGAGTATTTGGGCTGAATCTGACCTGTCCAGCGAACTGAGAAATGCTCTGGCTTAAGGGAAGCATCTGGAGAACTAGATGCCCAGTCAAAATCTACCGTTGAATCAATTCGAGTTAATTTTAGATTTGTGAGATCCTGACCTTCGTAATACTGAGCCTGTAACCCTTGGCCGCCGTTAGAACTTCGGGAGAGATTACTACTGCCTGTGAGATTTTGTGAGCCAGTGGAATCGTTGAATAAATTTGAGTTAGTCGCTCCAGTTATGGTGTTTCTAGTATTTGCGATCGCGCTAAAGCTAAGGCTATCCTCTAGGACGCCAGAATTGGGATTCGACATCTATAAATTTCTCCGAGCAGATTTAGAGCGGTGGAGTTTCTAAGGCAAATGCACCCTGTAGTAGAACCCTGGAAAGGGTTCAGCCTTATCGTTCCAACTTCAATGCCGACCTCGTGAAGCAAATCATGTCGATATAGCAAAGGACTTCGCCGCGCATTTATTTAGCCCAGGTTGGGCTTAACTATACACACATGTCCGTATGAAAGGCTTAATTTCTGCATTACATACACTCCTAAATTAGACTAAAACAAGCACTATGAAAGCGTTGCAAGACTATGCAAAACTGGAGATTATCAACATAAGGCTATGTAGTCCTTTGTAGTTATTTATCCAAGTAATCATCGGTTGACAGTTTACACTGATATTCGCCATACTGGTAAACTGATTGATTATTTTTTGGCTCGGATCAGGTTCTTCTAATAATTCGCCAACGCGAGTTAACCTGTACGGCTTTTATTAAGGACAAACACATGCTTTACGCGATTATTGAAGCAGGCGGACAACAACTGCGCGTCGAAAACGGTCGATTTTATGACCTCAATCGGATTGTCGGAGAGGCGGATTCTCAAATCACGATCGACCGAGTGCTGTTCGTCAACAACGAAGGAGACATTAGCATTGGTGAACCCCTTGTAGAAGGTGCATCAGTGCAGTTTAAGATCATGCGTCATCTGCGCGGGCGCAAGGTACTCGTTTACAAAATGAAGCCCAAGAAGAAAACTCGCAAAAAGCGCGGTCATCGTCAAGAATTGAGTCGCTTGATGGTGGAGTCGATCACCATTGGTGGTGAAACGCTGACGGCAGCAGGCTAGGCAAACTTAGCCCGACTCTTCGACAGACGGTAAGATCAACGAGAAAGCAATAGAGGGAATCATGGCTCATAAGAAAGGTACAGGAAGTACTCGCAACGGACGCGATTCTAATGCTCAGCGTTTGGGCGTTAAGCGTTACGGCGGTCAGGTTGTGAAGGCGGGCAACATTTTAGTGCGTCAGCGCGGCACGAAATTCCACCCTGGAAACAATGTCGGTCGGGGCAGCGATGATACGCTGTTTGCGTTGATCGAAGGAATTGTGACGTTTGAAAGACGCGGTAAGAGTGGTAAGAAGATTAGCGTTTACCCTACTGCGGTTGAAGCTTAGACTTCTGAAATTCAAGTTTATGAAAAAAGCGGCTCCAATTGGAGCCGCTTTTTTCATGATTTTCTTTACAGTTCGTAATTGAATAGGCGAGCGATCGCAGCCTCGAACGTTTTAGACTTTTAAGATACTGCCCACTGCTCAAGCCTGAATTTATCTCTATGTTTCCAACTCACCGTCCTCGTCGGCTGCGTACTCATCCCCAACTGCGTCGGATGGTGCGTGAAACTGTTCTTAATACAAGCGATTTGATTTATCCGTTGTTTGCCGTTCCGGGGGATGGCATTGCGAATGAAGTCAAATCGATGCCGGGTGTCTTTCAACTCTCGATTGATAAAATTGTAGAAGAAGCAAAAGAAGTATACGATCTCGGCATTCCGTCGATCATCCTGTTTGGCATTCCGGCTGATAAGGACATAGACGCAACCGGAGCTTGGCACGACTGCGGCATTGTGCAGAAAGCTACTACTGCCGTTAAAAAAGCCGTTCCTGATTTGATTGTCATGAACGACACCTGTTTGTGTGAATATACGTCTCACGGTCACTGCGGCTATCTCGAAACGGGCGATTTGACCGGGCGAGTGCTGAACGATCCAACGCTCGAACTACTGAAAAAAACAGCCGTTTCTCAAGCCAAAGCTGGAGCCGATATCATTGCGCCTTCTGGGATGATGGATGGCTTTGTGAAGGCTGTTCGCGAAGGCTTAGACGAGGCAGGATTTCAAGATATTCCGATTATGTCGTATGCGGCTAAGTATGCCTCGGCATACTATGGTCCGTTCCGAGATGCGGCGGATTCTGCGCCCCAATTTGGCGATCGCAAAACTTACCAGATGGATCCAGGCAATGCGCGGGAAGCGCTCAAAGAAATCGAACTCGACATTGCTGAAGGCGCGGACATGCTAATGGTCAAGCCTGCGCTCTCTTACATGGACGTGATTTTGCGGGTCAAAGAAGCGTCGAATCTGCCAGTTGCGGCTTACAATGTGTCGGGTGAATATTCGATGGTAAAAGCGGCAGCGCTCAACGGCTGGGTCGATGAGGAGCGAATCGTTATGGAGACGCTGACCAGCTTTAAGCGAGCCGGGGCAGATTTAATTCTTACTTATCACGCCAAGGATGCCGCTCGCTGGTTAGGCGCGTCGTAAGTTCGTTTTAATTGTCATTAATCAAAACAGCCTTACTCTCTTTGAGTAAGGCTGTTTTGATCTGATTAGATTAGTCTGATTAGATTAGGAAGATAGAGCCAACCATTAGAAATGCTCTTAGTTCCCAGAGGGAGCAAACAGTTCATCGTAGTCTTTCGAGAAGTTCGCTTTTACATCCTGAAATTCTCCTGGCGTCACTGCCGCATTTAGCACCGAGAAAACGCCTTTAACATGAATAACCGCCGTCGACGGATCGACCCCTTCTTTTTGGCTAACTCGGCTATAAAACTCTTCAAGGTTGAAGTGGTCGCCGAATTCGCCTTCACGGCCTCTAAGATGTTTTGCTAAAGGCTCTGGAAGCTGTGCCGCTAGTTGGCTGGCTTCATCTCCTACAATTCGCTCTTTCAATGTTTCTAGCGTTGCAACAACTGCTTTCTCAGCCGTTTCACGAGAATCAGCTTGAGTGTAGCTTTGTACGTGTTTGATGAATTCATCGTATTGCATGAGTCATCTCCTGATTCAATGAACTTCTGTCACAAGTGTTTTCTATTTACCGTTGCGGTTAATCCACAACTAGGATGAGATCTAATACCGGAATACTGCCGCGATCGCAGCCTTGTCGGGCATCTTTTCAGGCTCAACTGCATACACCACGCCACCATTTACGATGGTTTGAATCGCCGCCGCATCTAGCAAGTCCTCATCACCAGGCTCAGGCTCTGAGTGAAGTTGCATTTCGTTAGCTTCGGCATCAAATCGTCCCCACTGCTGCACTCCAACTGCCACAAAAAGCTGCTGCACTCGCCCATAATAAGCGGCAGGAACGGTTTCATTCAGGTCGGTTGAGGTCACATCGGTATTCGACAAATCGTGATAGTAGTTTGCGGCATCGTCGATCGCTTTTGTGAAAAGTGGTTCTGCGATCGCCCAGGCTTTTTCGTGTAATTCTTCTGGCTTCTCAACTTTCACATTGCCCGCGATGCTGTCTTCGGTCACGAGATGAGGATAGGTATTCGCCTCGTGATAGATCGGCATAAGATAATCGACTCCCGCCAAAATAAGGGGCGCACGTTTATCTTTTAGAAATTCGTGAACTGCGCCGTCAATGACATGGAAAAATTGCAGCAAATCTTGTTTGATGTCATCTTGATCGGGGCTGCCCTGTCCATGAAACTGTCCGGGCTGCTGAGAACTGGTGAAATTCGATGCGCCGCTTGTCGTGCCAATGCGAAACTGTCCGTCGCCGGAGGTTTCGTCATACTGCAAGGCTTCATCCATGCTGGTTGGAAGGTTCGGAACCTCAATTTCGCGCAGGCTCATGCGATCGCCTTGCATAAATCTCACGTCTTTCTGACTCAATGTGAGAACATAAAACCGTCCATCGCCTGTCAGAAACGGCAGAATCGGTTTGAGGTGAAATTGTTCGGTAACGACCACAAGTTCTGAGACATCCTGTGGAACTTGATAGTAGCGGTAGAAGGTATCGGATACAAAAATAGCCAGTCCGCGATCTTGATGTTGCCAAAAGTCATCCCGATCGATCTCATCAATTAATGGACGCAAAAACCCACTGGCAGCATCCTCATCTAGGCCATTGTTCACCAACTCTTGCTGTGCCATCTTGATCAAGTTCTTAAACCGGATTGGGTTTTGCCGAGTTTCTGCTCCCGCTACGACAGTCGGCATGTAGATCGAAACGCACAACTCTTTAGGTTCTTGCACTAGCGTTTTTACTTCTTCAACTGTTAGTATGCTCATTTAATAACCCTCCAAACATTTTTTTGATTTATCGCTCTGTTGCGCTACAGATTGTTAATCGTGATCTAACTAATATTCATAAACTCTGCTTTTCGCAATCGTTTTTGCGATTACTATTTGCCTAAAAGCTTGAATAAATTCGTTCAATTTAACCAAGCTTCTAGGCAGATAGCATATTCAGTTGAACTTGGTGCTAATCACTGAAGACAGATTTTGCGACTGATTTAATCGAATTTCCTGCTTCTGATAGCGTTTGCGTTAGCGATCGCTGCTCTTGCAAAAAGATTCGCGCGCAGTTGCGTCCTGGCAACCCAGAAATCGCGCCGCCTGGATGTGTGCCTGCTCCTGTCAAGTACAACCCCTCAATTGGAGTTTTGTAATTTGCGAGTTCAGGCAGTGGACGAAAACACATCATCTGATCAAACGTCATGTCCAAGTGGTAATAGTTGCCACCCAACATACCAGTGCGAGCTTCTAATTCGGGCGGACTTTCGATATGACGAGCAATAATCGAGTTTTGAAGATTCGGCGCGTAGGTGGCGTACTTCTGAAGCACGCGATCGGCAACCTCGTTCTTCAACTCCTCTGTCCAACCCATCCCCTTCATGCCCGTGCCTTCCTTACCTGCAATTTGGTAAGGCACAAAGTACTCAATCCAAAGCGTATGTCTCCCCTCTGGAGCTAAGGTTGGATCAAGAAGAGAAGGGACAACGCTGTACATCGAAGGATCATCAATCGGAATGCGACCAATCTCTGGATCGGTATGAGCAAGCTCAACTTGATTCACAGAATCGGCAATTAAAACCGATCCCATCATGTACTCATCACGATGATTATGATGCTCAAAGCGAGGCGCTTCAGACAGCGCACAATCGATTTTGAGAATCGCTTCATTGCGGTTGACAATCCGACGATCAACACGCTCGCGCAATCCAGAATCAACATCCTTCTCATCCATCAGGTGCAAAAACACCCGCTTGGCATCCAAACTAGAAATGACGCCCCGTTTCGCCCGAAATTCTTCACCGTTTGTTAATCGAACTCCAACTGCGCGATCGCCATCCACCAAGATCTGTTTAATGGCTTTATCAGTCAGAATCTCGCCTCCCAAACTGCGGACACAGCGAACCAAAGCCTCGGTTAACGCCCCGGTTCCTCCTTTCGGACGAGCCATTCCAGGATGATGGCGCAACGCCATCATCATTGCCCCAATCGACATCGTTTTCTGCGATGGAGGCGAACTTAGCTCAGCAGCCAGTCGTGCTAGAGGAGCTTTGACAAATTCTGAATCAAAATACTCCTCTAGCTGATCAGTCGCGCTAGATAAAATCGACCGGATGAGATCTAGCGTTCCATCCGTCGATCCGGTCAGCGAGAACACATCTTTTAGCTTACTGATGTTGTAATTGCTAATAATATCGCTGATCGATTTGGGCGGTGCATTAAAAACGGGTGTAACGAGCTGGATAATATGCTGCCAAAAGTCAATGTATTCAGCATACTTCTTAGCATCGCGCGGGTTAAATTGCTCAATTTCTGAACACGTTTTTTCAACCGAGCGGTGCGCTAAGAAATATGACCCGTCAGGATGTGGACAGAACACAACGGGGTCGCAAAACAAATACTCTAACCCGTGGCGCTCAAGCTCTAGCTCCTGTACGACGGGTCCTAAGTGAATAAAAACATGGTTGATTGCGCAAGGGCTGAACTTAAAGCCAGGAGCATCCTCTGGCATCAGTTCCTCAGTGGTTGCAGCCCCACCAGGAATCTCGCGCTTTTCGAGCAAAAGAACCTTATATCCTGCTTTCAAAAGATAGGCAGCGCAGACCAATCCGTTGTGTCCTGCCCCGATGATGATTGCGTCGTATTCTTGCATTTACTCTTTGTCTTTCTCGTTAGAGTGAGTATCTGGTCTTTCCATCGCATCCGGGTTTACAGGCGTAACATCTTGGTCATCACGTGAGTAATCTACTTCTGTTGGCGTTTCACCTGGATCTGTATCAATATTGCTGTTTTGATTCACATTGGGCTTGATGGACTGCCCTTTTTTGCTTGCATTACCACTCATGGCGTGATCCTTGTAACTAAATGTTGGTATACCGAACACTTCTCATTAAAATTAGCTTTTAGAAAGCAAAATCTATCCAGGGAGGTGTCAATCGGAGTAAACAATTTGTAACAAATCCGTAACGTAAGAGAGAGGGCAATCTTTCAGAAGTCCGTCAAAGTAAAGATAAGTCTATTTTTAATCGGGCTTTATTGGCCTAAGTTCCCACCTTACGAAGCTTTTAGTTACAACCTTGCTTGAGAGGCGTTGTCCTATGTTTAGCAGCGAGCGCTTGGAGTTCCCTACCGCCAATTCTGAGTTTATTGCTCAATTCCGCAGAGATATCTGGGAGTTTGGCAACCTAGCTTGGTTGTTGGCTCTCGGCGATCGTATCCTGACGGCGTTTACTCATGGACTTCCACCTGCGATCGCTGTGGCACAGTCTTTTACGATCGCGTTTCTCGCGCTCTGCTGGTTGTTGCTCAACCCTGACTCCAACGGTACTGCAGAAGCCCTCTATAGCGCTTTCAAACCTGCCGAAGAGCAGCAGCACGTGGCTCCTTCCCTAGAGAGAATTCGGCGGTTTGGCTATCAGCAGACATTCACATGGAACGGTTGGAAGGTTCACCACACAGTTTTTCCGAACCCTCGCAGCCAGGTTCCAGTCATCTTTGTACATGGATTTGGCGGCTCGATTGGGCACTGGCGACAGAACATGTCAGCTCTGTCTAAGTCTCACAGCGTCTATGCGATTGACCTGCTTGGATTTGGGGCCTCTGACAAACCTGACATTGAGTACTCTGTCGAACTTTGGGTCGAACAGCTTCACGACTTTTGGAAAACCTTTATTGATAAGCCAGTTATTTTAGTTGGAAACTCGATTGGTTCATTGACGTGTCTGGCGACTGCTGCTGCTCATTCTGAGATGGTGCGAGGCGTTGCTATGATTAGCTTACCAGACACCTCCAGTCACCATGAATCTATTCCGCTAGGGCTGCGTCCCTTTGTCCGCACGCTCCAAAAGATTCTACTATCGCCGCTTGTGTTGTATCCGTTGTTTTACGTGTTGCGGCAGCCTTGGATTGTTCGGCATTGGGCAAGCGTAGCTTACGCCTGTAAAGAAGCAGTGACCGATGAATTATTAGAGATTCTTGTGAAGCCTGCGAGAACAAAAGGTTCAGCCAAAGCGTTCTGCGCCATTCTTAAAGCAATGGCGAGTCCAACGTTTAGTCCTAGCATTCGCTCTATTTTTAGCAACGTTAAAATGCCGTCGCTGCTGCTGTGGGGCAAAGAAGATCGAATGATCCCACTTGATTCAGTCGAGCGCTTTTCTAACTACAACCCGAAGCTCCGAATAGTGACGCTGGACAATGCTGGGCACTGCGCTCATGACGAATGCCCAGAACAGGTCAATCTGGAATTAATCAATTGGATCAGAGCGGAAGTGTTAACAGCAAAATAGTTGCATTTGGTTCTGTTTGCATGATTGCTAGTTTGAATGCTGTATCTGAAGTTTTGAATGACCCGTTCCGACAGCCCGTTTAGGCACCAAAGTCTTCTCTCACCATTCGACTCTCGATCGATGCCTCACCTCGTCGATACAATTCCCTCGCGTAGTCTGTCCAAGCGCCTTGTCCCCAGTAGCGGAAACAACTCGTTTGCAATAGTAAATTGTAGAGTAGTGCTTCTTGATAGTCGGCTTGCTGCGTCACCGAGGGATTGCTGCTTAAGAGCGAATCATACTTCTGATGAAACTTAGCACTCAACCGATTCATGGGTTCTAAAACATTCTCGTATCCTTTGACCCAACTGAGATCATCTGTCCACGATGCGCCATCCATGTGAAAGCGATCGTCGCTAGATTTAAGAGTTGCAATAACCTCTTCCACCTTCTCAGGAGTTGCCTGATCCGCAGTCACCTGTTGCCAAATCTTGTGCTGCTGAACCGCTTGAATAGTTGGATACTCGTCAGGCGTAGCACCCGCCGCTTCAATCAATTCCAAATATTCCGTACCGTTCATCGCTACTGTACCGGCATGATTTTCTCCGCGATCGCGGATTTCGTGATACACCCGAATTAAATCTCGTGGGTACTCATTCATCATCACTCCGCCATTTTCACCATCTGCAATTTGAGTGACAAGAGACGGAATGCTAACCGAACCAAGTTGCTGTTTCCCCAATCCTTTTGCTTCAAAATAAGGTTGCATTTGCGCGACCAATTTTGTGTCCGATCCTTGCGTTTTAATCAGTGCCGTAATGCTGATCGTTTCACCGTTAGAATTTTTTGCCACTAAGCGATTAGGAATATATTTCTGTTCATGACGCAATTGAGATCCGTCTAACCGCTCAACCGAATGTTCTTGCACCATCAACCAGCGATATCCACATTCCTTCAACGCTTTAATGTACTGAAACAAAGTATCCGGATGGTTGGGTAAATGCATTTCTGGCGGCGAGAAACCTTTGACTCGTTTCAAGGCATCAACGCCAAACAGCGAGGCAAAATACTGCTGCCAAGCTTGGATCTGTAGTTTGATATCTGGAATGGGGGTAGACGGAACTACGGCATGGCTCCACATCGTGCCAAGCCACTCGACGTAGGGCTGATACTGAGCGTCGCAGGTAATTCGTTTCAAATGGTTCAGAACATCCTCACGCCCCATTTGCTGCAATCCCCACAGCAAATTACCGGAGTAGTCGAGCATAATGCGAGGATTACAGCCTTGGGCAACCAAGTCAGGAATAAACTCACCCATGCGACCATAACACCACGCAAATACGCCTGCATTGTGGTTATCTCCATCGTTTGGATGCTCAAACATGTGCTGCAAATTGCTGATCAATTCGCCATTTGCTCCAGCGGGAGTCGTTGGTTGATGCATGTGCAGCGCACACGCAAATCCAGCCGAAATGCTTTCAAGACTGAGATTAGTTGTGGGAAGAAAAACCGGATCTGTACTTTGAACAATGGAAGCAATTTCTGATTCCCAACCACAAATGTTAGGTAAACCTAACTTAATTGGATTTAGAGCGTGTAAATCGGCGGTGATAGTCATAAGTTCTTCCTCGTAATTCCTAACAGATAGATATTTGCCAATCACACGCACACGTAGTCTATGGCAAATCATATCGCAGGAACCTTTGCGAAAAGCAGGTTCTCTAGACCCGCAAGAAGCAGTAAATCCCTGAAACCGTTAATCACAAAGAGCTACTTTATCTCTTCGTCGAGCCAAAGGCCAGCCTAACAGCTATCTATTTTCTACAAGTTAGAACTAAAAAGTTTTGTTAAACTACCTATTTCTTCTAATCCAAAAATCTATCTCAAGGTATACTTTTCAAAATTCCAGCGAATTGACGAAACGTTACAAACCTTGGAGAAAGCAGCCCGTGCAAGAAACAACTCATCTGCACCTAGAATCTGAAATTAGTAGACTGACTTGTGCTCTAGCGACTCGCAACGCTGACATCGGTAAATCTATCATCGTTGGTCTCAGATGCCAATTAACCCTACGAGATGTTGCAGGAATCGTGATTGTTAGCTTAGAGCGCCTTCTTTGGGTAGACCCTCTCGCGTTTTGCTGGGCAGTCGAACAAATCATTCCAGGTTACGTGATGAGAGAGATTCGCCGGATCACAACCATTACGCTTTACAAGCAACTCATTCATCAGGGGCTGCAACCCGGAGAAGACTTTAGCATGGATGCTAAGGGTTCAGTGCTACTGAGCGATCGCGCCAAAGCTGATCTTTACACCTAGTCATTTTCAGATTCAGGTCTAGTTAGCGTCAATATTCCACGGCTAAAGACACCTCAATTTTTTTAATGCAGGTGTCTCTTTTTTGCGGTTCCTTGCGCGAATCGTGACAAAATCCCTTTGGTTGGGCAACTTAGAGATACAGAATTCTGTATCGATACTATGCCCTGCTCATCAGACCAGTTAGATATTACTATTGTCATTCGGAGCTACAACGCAGCAAGCAAGCTCCCAGCCATACTAGAGCAATTGCGTTTGCAAACAAATACTGAAGAGCTTCATTGGGAAATTGTTGTTGTTGATAACAACAGTACTGACAATACGGCAGAAGTTGTCAAGCACTATCAAAGTGAATGGAATCAGTCCTGTGAACTGCGCTATATTTTTGAGCCACAGCAAGGAGCCGCGATCGCGCGTCGTCGGGCCATCGAAGCTGCAAAGGGCGCTCTGATCGGATTTCTCGATGACGATAACATCCCCACTCTAACTTGGGTTGCGGCAGCCTACACGTTTGGACAACAGTACCCGAACGCAGGTGCATACGGCAGCCGGATTCTACCAAAATACGAAGTCGAACCGCCTCAAAACTTTCATCGCATTGCTCACTATTTGCCCACCATGGAGCGGAAAGACAGTTTCCGCTATGATTTTTACAAACGCGGGCTTCCCGTTGGCGCAGGGCTTGTCATCCGCAGGCAGGTCTGGTTAGACCACGTTTCTTCTAAGCAAATTGTTCAAGGCCCAGTGAAAAATGGCTTTGCGCTCAAAGGTGAAGAAACGGAAGCGCTGTCGCACATCAAGCTTGCAGGTTGGGAAATCTGGTACAACCCAAGCATGACGATCGTGCATCAAATTCCTGAGTGGCGACTTGAGCGATCGTATCTTCTGAATTTCTTTCGCACTATTGGTCTGAGCCAGCACCGCTTTAGAATGTTGCGGTTTCGCCCTTGGCAAAGACCGCTCATGTTTCCGTTCCTGCTGTTCAACGACCTCCGCAAAATCTCCCTTTATTTTCTTAAAAATCGCCGCGTTCTCTCCGTTGATCTCGTTGCGGCTTGCGAAATGGAGTTTTTTGTCGGTAGGCTCTTTAGCCCTTTCTACATCTGGAAAACTCTATTGGTTAATCTATTGGTTAAATAATAGCCTGTGGTTAAATAACAGCTTGCCGTTCAACCACCAATTACTTGCAACACTCGCTCCATATCTAGCAAAAAGATCACGGACGTTGCTTTACCTTGAGGCAACACCGCTACACGACTTGCGATACTAAGCGGGTGATGTTGCTGGTAAGGGGCAGGTAACTGTCGAAGTGTAGCCGCATCTAACTCAACCAAATCAGGCGGCGTATCGACTCGAAGGGCACAGAGTTCTCCTCCAGCTTGCGTCACAATTAGAAATTGCCCGTATTGCGGGACGGAGTCCACTTGCTTCAGGCTAAGATGAGAATAGAGATTGAGAACTGAGATTGCTAAGTGTTTAAGGTGAACTAACTCCACCCCATTCAATGGCTCGTTTGCGCTCGATGACATCACAGTCACAGGCGCGTTCACTACGCGTAGCACTGACTCCAGCGGTAGAGCTAACCGATATCCGGCAATCGAGAAAACAATCACTTTAAGCACAGTCTCGACTGACGTTGACTTAGAGCGCGGCGCTAACATTGTCATCACATGACTTCCTTTCTAATCAAATTACTCACTAAACTCAGAAGAGCATCTTCTGAAAATGGTTTTGTCATATAGGCTGAAGCACCCAACTGCACCGCAAGCTGCTGATGCTTTTGATTACTTCGTGAGGTCAGCATAATCACCGGAACTTGCTTGAGCTTAGATTGCTGGGTGTAGCGCATGAGAAACTCAAATCCATTCAGGCGAGGCATCTCAACGTCGCAGGTTATAAGTTGAATATTAGGATTCTGCTGGAGTTGTGCGATCGCATCTAACCCATCTTGCGCCTGAATGACGTTATATCCTGCTTCTTGAAAGGTGAACGTCAGCGCTTGTCTAACGGTGATGGAGTCGTCAACCACCAGAACGCAGCCTGCCGTCTGAACGGGCACTTCTGGTTCAATTTCAGGAGGTAGATCTGCAGCATGGAGTTCATCCTTTTCGGTCAGCAAAACTTTAGACGATACTCCCAGCAACTCCTTTCTAGCGAGAAGGGTTTGCTGCACAAGCGTCACCCCATCAATGACGAGAATTAAGCGTCCGTCTCCTAACACGCTACATCCATAGATGTAAGGCGGCGGCGTCAGAGCCGTTCCCATGGGTCGAATCACCAACTCCTGCTCACCAATAATTCGCTCAACTTCCAGCCCGACCCATTCTCCCTGTCGTCGTACTAATAACAAAGGGGTAGAAACTGTTCCGATCTCTTGTATTGAGTTTTGCGGCGATTCTGGAACTGTCAGCCTTGTGGTGTAGCTCACAAGTTGAGAAATTCGATGCACTGGAGCAGAACATTCTTCCTCCCCTTGCTGCCAGTGAAAAACTCGTGTACTGCCAACCACTTCAAGCTGTTCTGCATTCGGAGCAACAATCCGCTCCACTTCGTCTGATAAGAAGCCATAAACCGCCTGCCCAACTTGGCAAACGAGTAATCGCGCACTCATCAGCGTCAATGGCAATTGCAATGAAAACGTGGTGCCCCGATGTAAATCCGATGCAACGGTGATATTGCCTCGCAATGATTGAATATGCGATCGCACCACGTCCAAGCCAACGCCTCGTCCAGACAGTTCAGTCACCTGTTTAGCGGTCGAAAACCCTGGCTCAAACAGCAAATTCAGTAATTCTGCTGGCGAAAACTGTTCTACTTGAGCAGAAGGTAGTTGCCGTAACTCAAAACCGCGCTGACAAATTTGGTGCAAGTCCAGCCCGCCGCCGTCATCTTGCACATCAATCAGCGTTCGGTTTCCCTGCTGATAAGCCCGAATTGCAATGCATCCTATCTCTGGTTTTCCTTGCTGACTCCGAATTTCAGCCGCTTCAATTCCATGATCAAAGGCATTCCGAATCAAATGCAGCAATGGATCAAATAACTTCTCGGCAACTGCCTTATCAACGAGAACCTGCGTCCCACTCAGCCGTAGCTCAACGTGTTTGCCGTAGGTTTCTGTTAGCTGCTGCACAATTCGCGGAAGACGGTTTAAAACTGTGCCGATCGGCATCATACGAGCCAGCATTAAGTCATCGCGCAAGTAGTTTAATAGGCGTCCTTGTTGGTTCCGTGCGATCGCGGCTTGCCGGACACGTAACTCGATGGCTTCTGCCTCCATCTCTAGCGGTACTAACTCTTCTAAAGCAGATTGCAGTAATTCATGCACTTCATTGTGCTGATCAAGTTCGAGGGCATCAAATTTTATTTTTAGCCCGTCGCCTGCAGTTGATCGGCGATCGCGGCGGTTCACCAAAGTTTCCGGAGAGACTAATAGGCAATCTGCCCATTCCCGTAATTGCAGCATTGTTTGCTGATGCCGTCTCAGTCCCTCCATTAGTTCGCTTACAACCAGTTGCAAATGCTCGTCTTGCAAAACTTGCTGATTTTGATGGATGAGAAGCTCACTAGTTGTGTAGTTTAGCGATTCTAGCTGCTCTAAATTAACCCGAACCATTGCCATTTGAGAAGACTCTTCCAAATGAGACACATTCTCAGACGGAGTATCCAAACGTTGAGTGATGGGCTGCTGAACTGGTGGCTGAGAGGGTGGCTGAGATGATTGAATCAGTTGGGCTGATGGCTGAGATGGCTGCAGTTCAGCTTGCGTTGTCTCCAGAGGTTCGTCATCCCAAACCTCAAAGCCTTGCGTACTAAGTCCGTCGCTAGAGATTTCAGGCGTTAAGCTGAAAGTGGATGAAGGGGTGTCTAAAGAATGCTCTAGCTCCTGAAAAGCCAACTGAATCGAATCTGTGTCTAATTCAGTTTGAGCATCCTTATCAGTCCCAAGCTCTACCAGAAGTTGAGGCTGAATTGATGCTCCAACAGGCTTTGCTTCGCGAATCCCTTTGGAGCTTGGCACAGCCGTTTTCTCCGAAGTTGCGCCTTGCGTTAATCGGAGCGCTTTAGAATCAGAGGCAGTCCATAAAGGGCGATGAAGCAGCCGCAGGAAACGATTCCACGATTGCATCACTTTAGTCCGGCGATCAACCCGACTAGTAGCCTTCTCTACGCTTCGGTGACTCAGCTGCTTTAGTGCTTCGGAAACCTCTCCCCCACGGCTTCGATCTCCTTCAAGGACTGCAAGTTGCCCTTGTCGGAAATCTGCCAACGCGGCTTGCGCGATCGCAGCACTTTGATCTGGATTAACTCTCAGTGCCTCTAATGCCGTCTTCGCAATCGCGCCGAACCCCGACAAATTTAATGATTCTGATAGCCCTAAAAAGACCTCTGCTTGAGTTTGTAGCGTTTCTCGAATCTGCTGAGGCGGGCTAGAGAGCGCGATCGCTAATTGCTCTAGCCGCTCTTGCACTCCCGTTTCAAACAGCGATTGAGTGATGTCAAACCCCAACTCCGTAGAAGATGGAATTGCTGCCCCTGGATCAAAGTGCTGCCCTAGCTTTGTGCGTAACTGCTTGAACACCGCTTCTGACTGCGCCAGAACTTTTGTATTACTCTTAACTTCAGGATTATCTGTGCTAAGGACACTCATTAGGGGCAAGCGCAAGCACTCGTAGCCCTCAAACAACAGCGTCTCTAGCTCGGTATCGATCTCGACCTCTGGGTTATAGAGGGCTTTAAACACATCTTCTAGCGAGTGCGAAATCGTTTTAATGTCATTAAACCCAACGCTAGCGGCTGCCCCTTTGAGAGTATGGGCGGCTCTCATTAAGCTATGAACTTTAGCAGGAGAGCGCTCCTGGCGCAAGCTCAACAAATCTTGCTCAATGCTGTGCAGCAAATCTTGAGCTTCCGTCAGAAAGTACGAGTACGTTTGTTGGCGAATCGTTTTGTCAGACATGATAGGCAATCAGGTTTGAATTTCGAGTTTTGAGCAACGAAAAGAAGCCAATGAAATAAGGTTTGAATGAGCTAATGTTCAACTCAAAACTCAAGCATCAGAACCTCAGAACTCTTAGTTCACTTTGAACGCACCGACACTCGTTTGAAGCTGTTGCGCTGTTGCTATCAACTCTTGGAAAGAAGCTGAAATTTGGTTCGAGTGGGCAGAGTTTTTGTTCGCTAGTGTAGCTACGTCTGTCATGGCTTGCGTCACAGCTTGCGTCTGCTGCGTTTGTGACAGCGTTGCTTGCGTGATGCCTTGCACGAACTGACTGATTTGAGCCGTTGCATTAATAATTTCAGTTAACTGCTGGCGCGTTTCGTTCACTAAGCTGGTTCCACTCACCACCTGCTGGATTCCAGTATCCATTGCTGTGGCAACTGCACTCGTTTCAGACTGAATTTCCTGGGCTAGTTTCTCAATTTCGCGCGTCGCCTCAGCAGATTGACGAGCCAGCGATCGCACTTCATCCGCTACGACTGTAAAGCCTCGCCCATACTCACCTGCCCGAGTTGCCTCAATAGAAGCATTCAGTGCCAGCAATTGCGTTTGCGTTGTAAAGCTGCCAATCAAGCTGACAACTTTCGAGATTTTCTGCGACGACTCACTCAAGCGCTTAATTTTTTTACTGGTTTCCGCTACTGTTTCACGAATTGACATAATACTGTCTACCGTGCGGTTCATCGCAGCATCACCAGAACGCACCGTTTGGTTTGCCTGTTGTACAGCCGATTCGACTTGCCGCGCATTAGCTGCCACTGCTTGTGTCGAACTCACCATTGCCTCAATTTGATCCAACGCCCGGGTTACTTCTTGCAACTGCTCCTCGGCTTGTTGAGAGAGTTGAGCGATCGCACCTCCGCTATTGTGAGAGGTCTGCGTCACTTTGAGCGATGTTGATTGAACCTGAATGACAATCTTTCGCAAGCTTTGAATCGTGTTGTTATACGCATCTGCGATCGTGCCGACTTCAGTTTCTGTAACCGGAACCCGAACCGTTAAATCTCCCGAAAAAACAGGCTTAATCGCCGCCAACAGTTGAATCACCTGCTGTTGGAGTTGCTCTTTAGCGGTTTTCTCCCGTTCAGCAGATTCGGCTAACTGTTCGCCCTGAAACCACAGTTTCTCCAAAGCTTCTACTTGCTCTAAAGCAACCCCTATCTGCCCAGCAAGCTGATTGAGCAACACAACATCGGCGTCTTCCCAATGCCTACATTCTGAGTTTTGGTAAACTCCCAAGATTCCCCAAAGCTGTTGCCCTTTAAAGAGGGGAACTAGCACATACGCTTTTGCCTCAAATTTTTCTAGAAGCTCTACGTGGCAAGGAGCATGACCTGCGGTGTAGATGTCATCAACCGCAAGGCTTTCCCGGTTGCGATATCGTCCGCCTTGGGTCTCCATGAGATAGGTGTCTCGAACGTTTGTACCCGCTTCTGTACCGACGAGTTTGCACCAGCCACTGCTAACTGATTCATAAATAAAATCGCCGCTCCAGTCCGAATTAAAGCGATACAGTGCCACCCGATCGACCTTTAGTAACTGCCGAATGTCTTGCGTCGTCACTTGGAAGACTGTATTTGCGTCAGAGGGTTTTCCGATCAGACTGATTGACTGTCGGACGCGCTCGCCCACTCTCGATAGAATCTTCTCTCGCTCGCCCTGACGCTGAATCTGCAACACATACTCTGACTGCTGCAAAGCCACTCCAAATTGAGACCCAATTTGGCTCAAAAGGTTGATCTCTGACTCTTCCCAGTGACGCGGCCCAGAGTTTTGATAGGCTGCCAACAATCCCCAAAGCCGAGAACCTGCAAAGATAGGAACGATCACGTAGGCTCGAACCTGAAATTGCTCTAGAACAGCGATGTGGCAGGGGTGATGCCCGATGGTATAGATATCATTAACCGCATAGCTTTCGTGGTTCTGATATCGTCCTCCTTGAGTTTCTTGGAGGTGTGTATCTTCCCAGACGCTTTTTACATCAGAACGAACAAGAGGAACCCACCCTGCATCCACTGACTCTGCTATATACTGTCCACTCCAGTCTGGCTTAAATCGGTAAACTGCGACTCGATCTGCTTCTAGAAATTGGCGAATCTGTTGGGTCGTTTGTGCAAAAATCGTCTCGACATCCTGAGCCTGACGCATCTTCTCGATGACCGACTGGCCAACCTTCTCGATAATGCTGATAAAACTCCGTTCGCGAGCGGCAACCTTTACCAATTGTTCCGACTGTGCCTGAATCTGCTGCGTGTATTCTGCCTGCTGAAGTGCCACACCGAGTTGAGTTCCGATTTGCATAATCAGCGTAATTTCGGATGCTTCCCACTCCCGCACTCCTGAGTTTTGATAGGCTGCCAGCAGTCCCCACAATCGATTTCCTTGAACGATCGGAACAATGATGTAAGCTCTTGCCTGAAAGCGCTCCAAGAAGCTGACATAACAGGGGGAGAATCCTGCTTTGTAAATGTCACTGACGGCTCTGAAATTTGCTCCTTTGGTGTAAGCACCGCCTTGAGTGTCTTGAAGATAGGTATCGGTTAATTTTGTACTGCTGCTAACACCCAATGTTTTTGCTGTGCAGTCCATTGCATTGTCGCGGAAACTGGCATCTTCTTGCTGGGCTTGCATAAATGACACCCAACTTCCAGTCAAGGCTTCAGCCACAACCTCACCGCTCCAATCTGGCTCAAAGTGATATACGCAGACCCGATCTGCATTCAGCAGCTGTCGGACTTCTTGCGTAGCCGTTCTAAAGATCGTATTGACATCTAAGGTTGTGCGAATTTTTTCGATGACTCGTGCTGTAGCCCGTTCTCGGTCGGCTACTTTTTTCAATTGCTCGGCTTGCGATCGCACCTGCTGCAAATAGTCTGCTTGCTGCAACGCCACGCCTAACTGGGTGCCGATTTGCGTCATTAATGCCGTCTCAGATGCTTCCCACTGGCGGGGTGCAGAGTTTTGATACGCTGCTAACAGGCCCCACAGCTTCCGATCCTGCATAATCGGCACAATAATATAGGCTCGTGCTTGATACCGTTCCAGCACTTCGAGGTAGCAAGGCGTGAATCCGGCTTGGTAGATGTCAGACACCGCCCGACAGCCCTCTCCTTCGGCATAGCTACCGCCGCGAGTCTCTTTGAGGTACGTATCAGACGCCTTGGCCGCACCACGCATCGACTTGACAAGGCTGCAATCACTTACATTGTCTAGCAGGGCAGGATTATCAGCTTGGTCTTGCAACACGGAAGTCCAGCCGGGAGCGACCGATTCAGCAACAAATCCGCCGCTCCAGTCTTCTTCGAAGCGGTAAATTCCAACGCGATCGACATTTAGAAGCTGCCGCACTTCCTGTGTGGTTGTGCGAAAAATGGTCTTGGTATCGAGCGATCGCCGAATGCGATCGATCACTTTGAGGATCGCTTTTTCCTTCTCGTTTTGCTGATTGAGACGAAGTGAGAAGTTAGACTGCTGCAAGCAAACGGCTAGCTCCAGACACAACTGGTAAAGCAGCGTCACTTCTGTTTCTTGCCACAAACGAGTCTGAGAACATTGCTGCACCACCAGCAGTCCCCAAGGCTGTCCCGCGAGCAGAATCGGCAGGCTCAAACTTGCTTTTACCTGCAACTGCTCTAAAAGTTGATGCTGATACGGCATCAAGTCAACTCGGTTAATATCTTCGATCAGCAGCGCCTGCTGTTTGACATACTCTTCGGGCTGATCAAAACAAAAACACGTTATAGGCGGCGTTTCATTTAAAGCAGGAGTCCAGCCACGCTGCACAGACTCGGCGATCACTTTGCCTGCGTTATGTGTATCAAAGCGATAGAGGATTGCTCGATCGGCTTGCAGGGTTTCTCGCGCTACCTTCACGACCACCTTTAATAAGGCATTGAAATCAGAAGTCTGACGCATTTGAGCTGCGATCGCAAGAAATTGTTGACGCTGCTGGCGCAATTCACGAGTCGATGCTATATGCCCTTCTTTTCTCGGTTGAGTTGCCGCAAATTCAGCAACTTGACGAAATAGATTCTGCACATTTGGCTTCTCTAAAAGCCCTGCTTGCTTGAGTTCTGACTTTAATCCCGTTAGAGCCATAACAACCTGATGGATGTCCCATCCCGTTTTATGAGCCTCTGTCTTACCATTAACACTACCGTTACCATTTCCATTACTACGGCTTTGAGGCAGCGATGCAGGCTCTACTCCAGCCATTGGTTCTAGCGTGGGCTTGCTTGGGCTCTGCATGGGCTGACTTGATAGACTAGCCGTAAATTCTTCTAACGTGGGTTCCGAGGAAAACAGAGAAGTCATATCCAACGTAGGTTCAGTATGGCGGGAGTCGGGCATGGTCATGTCCTGATGTAGGGTTAATAATCAGCGCTAGAATTTCTAAGTTTGTGAGTTTGTAAATGGGGATCTTCTAATACAGCAGAAGTGTCTAAAACGATGGTGTGTTCATGCAGAAAGTAACCTTTTACAAAAGGCAATAAGCGTGGTGCAAATAGCTCATTTGAGGGCAAACGCATCTGATCTGGACTGTGTTCTTCAATATCCTGAACCTCTGAAACAGCCAGTCCTAACAACTGCAATTTCTTCTGCACAACAATGATAGTTAGAGTTGACAGCCGCTTCGTTGTTCTCATCAGGGAATTGAATCCGAGCTGATTTGACAGATCAACCAGCCACAGCGCCTCACCGCGCCAATTCAGAACGCCTAATACGGACTCGTTCATGTGGGGAATCGGCAGCACCTCACTTAGCGATATGGTGAGTACAGCGAGCACGTCTTGCACAGGAACGAGAACACCGTGGTCGGGCTCTAACCGAAACCGTAGAAATTTCTGCGTAATTTCAATTGGTGCTGGTTCAGCAAGTAAAGATTCTAGACTGGCGATAGAGGATGCATAGGGAGAAAACAAGGGAGGGATGTCAGATAGCTCAGCCATGAACTCAATCCTCTACTTGATCAACTGTCGAATTGTGGTTAGGAACAGAGTTGGATCAACAGGCTTAGGAATATAAGCATTTGCTCCTAACAAATTGCCCCACATCTTATCAACGTCAGTATCTTTGGTAGAGCAGATGATAACTGGAATTTGATTGGTTCGAGGGTCGGCTTTTAGTTCTCGGCAGAGTTCAAAGCCGCTTTGACCTGGCAAAATTACATCTAGCACAATTAGATCAGGGGTCAGATTGCTAAGTTTAGTTTGCGCCTCTTCTCCACTGTGAGCGCTCACAACTGCTATGCCTGCTTGTTGTAAATAATTGCTCAAAATCTGCATTTCAGTAATGCTATCTTCAACCACCAGAACAGTACTCATTTCTTTTTCTCCGTAACACGATTTTAAATGGGAGTGAACCAGTGCTTAGCTTTGAACCCGAAGAAGTTTTGCAATGACCGTTAACACTCGGTCAGCTTCTGGAGGCTTTGCCAAAAATCCGGAGGAACCGACAAATCGGGCACGAACTCGATCTATGATTCCGTCGTTGCTGGTCAAAATAACAATTGGAGTGTTTTTAAATAGCGAAACTCGACGAATTTGAGCGCAAATCTCGTAACCATTGGCAACAGGCATGACCAAATCTAAGAAGATCAAACTTGGTTTTTGCTCTAGCAAGATTGGCAGTGCTTGTACAGAGTCTTGAATCCCAGTAAATCGATATCCTCCTTGGATCACGATTTTTTCCATAGCCTGGCATTCGCGTAGACTGTCATCAATGCAAACAATTAGCGGTGCATCTAAACCTGTTGTTCTGCTTCCACGGGGAGTGCGAGGGAGCGGCATTCCTTGCTTTAGGGTAGTGTCCTCAAGTCTTGCTGAAGGCGATGTCGATTGCCCCACTGCTCCAGGAACTGCCAAATCTGAAATTTTAGTTAAAGCAATCAATCCTTTGCGGTAGAGCGGCACTAGAAGGCGCGTTAGCTGCAACAAATCTTGCTTCGTCAGAACTGCTAAATCTCGCAGAGAGCGGCGACCATCGACCAGTGACACAAGCATTCTATACACCTTCTCAGGGGTGTGTTCTTGCAGTTGTTCAGGGTGGCGAAGAACAGGCGCTAAGTTCGGCGAGTGATCAGCTAAACCGAGCGATCGCCAGGCATTCCAAAGCTGCTGAACTTCGGCAAGCAGTTGTTCTGCATTCACTAGCGCTAGCGAAGTGTCGAGAACATCCTGTGCATCGGATTTGAAGGTGACGAGTTTCGTTTCTTCTTGCTGGATAATGTCAAACAACACATCAGCGATCGTACTCCGAATAACAGCAACGGCTTGTTCTGGAGTTACTTGCTGTCGCTTAACAAGTATCGCAAGGGTTTGGTAATCCTGCCCATGAAAACCATCTGTAAGTCTAACGGTGATCGAATTCGCGTCAATTTGAGGGCAATGTTGGTTTAAATACCGATTCAATCGGCGTCTGGGGTGAGGTCCACCCGATGCCCAAGTTAAGCGCCCCATATAAAGATAGAGACTCCACTGCTGCCCACTCGTGTGGACATCTAACCGACCGGTAAAGTGCATCCGACTCCGGATACCCAGTAGCCCGCTCGGAGTATCCGGAGATGAATCATCGACTAACATGCCAATTCCCTTATGCGTCCACGCATGCCCAAGTTCATTCTTTTCTCAGGATTCCCAGGGCAATGGCCTATCTCACTTCATCGGTAGATCACTGACACAGCAATAGAGCCGTGAGCCTATCACGGCTCTCCATTTAGGAGTTATTAAGATTTAAGAAGCGTCAGAATCTATAGGAGTCTTAAGTACTGCTGTGTTATGCCGAGAGAGTGGCAGCGTAAGTCTGGAGAGTAGAGGGCTGAAAAGCAAGCTGAGTTGCAATTGCGCCTGTGTTTACCCGCAGCACTTTCTGTTCGAGATCCCAATCGCCACCCAAAGTTGAGCTTCCCGTGCGATCGCTAGACGCGGCGACATCGGCTCCTGTTAAGGCACTCACTTGCTCTAGAAGCGCTCTATCGGCTCCAACGTTTGAGCCATACATTAAAATATCTACTCCGCCATTAAATGACTTTGCCCATGATCTAAGATCACTAGCATAGAGTCCTATCGAACTCTTGGATAATTGGGCTGCACCTAGTTTTACAACGCCTTTATCGCCAAGAGACACAACATGAACCGCTTTACGAATCTGAAATTGCGCTAACGCGTTGGAAATTTGAGCAATTCCATCTTGATTGGGATTAAGTTCAATGATAGTGACGCCTGATCTCGTACCAGACTCTAGTTGCTGATAACCCGGCACTTTCTTATCGATGAATAAAATCTCATCCACCGTTTGGCGTGGTGTGGAGCTGGGCGCACTAGGAGTTTGCGTAGGACTAGGACTAACTGAACGGGCAGACCGAAACGCAGTCAAAGTATTGGAAGGAGATTGCACGTCTAAAGCGAGTGCTTGACGAGGAGCTAATTCAACAGATAGTGGATCTGATAGGTCGGCGATTCCACTTAGAGAGTTCATAAGGCTTGATCTTCCTTGTAAAGCTGAGTTGCCAGCCAATATAGCGAGCAGTTGTACGTTGCTTTCGGCTCAAAACGCACCCTGGTGTGCAAGTCTTGAGGCTTCGCAAAGCTAATTCTCTTGCGACTTCTCAAACTCATTACTCAATCGTTATGAACGAGTAGAACAAGAGTGAGTTGAGTTATTTAGAAGTAGCAATTGATTTGCGAGAATACCGAAATGTGTTGAACTGGAATAGGATTGAACGTTTAAAGATAAATTAATACTTGATCTCCCTAAAAACACTGAATAGTTAAATAAGACTGATTATTTTTTACATTAAAAGCGGTATTTATCCGGATAAAAGTTCTAGATAGTTTCATCCTCATAGAGTTCTTATTCACAAACATCAGTCTAATCATGGCAAACTGTAGAGCAGAAGTACTGAATCGCTCTATGGACTCTATGTGGCTAAAGATTCTGTATTGCCCAAAAGAAGAGCTAATTCTTCTTAGGCTCCCATCCAGCAGGCATTCGAGCGCCAGTTAGGGTCGTACCTTCAAGCGTCGCCCCAGCTAGTTTTACCCGTACCAAATTGGCGTTTTGCAAGTTTGCTCCGTTGAGATTTGCACCTCGTAAATCAGCTCCTTCTAGCACTGCCTTTTGAAGATTGGCTTTAGAAAGGTCTGCACCCCGCAAATCTGCACCATAGAAGTTTGCCTCTTGCAGATTTGCCCCTTGCAAGTTTGCGTCCTGAAGTTGCACAAGGGCAAAGTTCGCGCGATCGCCAACTGCTGTCGTTAAATTGGCAAAATTCAGTTTAGATCCCTGAAAAGCAGCCTCTGTTAGGTTCGCGCGGGTTAAATTAGCGCCTTCTAGCACCATTCCATAAATACTGGCTTTAGACAGATCACAGCCTTGACAGTCATTGGTGTTAATGAGTTGATCTACTTGGGTTGGATCTGCCGCTAACACAACCGAACAGATCCCAAGACCCAAAGCAGCTTGCTTCAAGGCTTCGGTTGCCGTTGCAGTGAACGTTAATACCGAACGAGGAATCATAAGAGTACCATCCATTCACTAAAACTATGGGTGAGATGAAATCAGATCCTCTAAGCTGAGAGATAGCCAGAGGAAACGAAACAATGGATCAATATTACAATTCAGAACACCTTCCGAAGTTTGGAGAAATTGGCGAGGGCAACCCAGAGTTAGCTGAAAAGTTCTTTGCATACTACGGGGCTGTGTTTGCCGAAGGAGCACTATCAAAACGCGAAAAGGCGCTTATCGCCCTAGCCGTGGCTCATACGGTTCAATGCCCCTACTGCATTGACGCTTACACCAAAGAAAGCTTGCAGCAAGGATCGGATTTAGAACAAATGACAGAGGCAGTGCATGTGGCAACAGCAATTCGGGGTGGATCATCGCTGATTCATGGCTTGCAGATGCTCGACCACGCCCACAAGCTGACAATGTAGCTAATAGCTAAAAAACTGTAGATAAAAAACACTGTGTTCCTATAAATCCATCACTTAACATCATGCAGACTTCCGATCGCACGTCTCCGACCAAATTATCCTTGCTCAAACGCCATTCTCCTCTCGCATCGGCTCAATATCAACAGGATAAATTAGCAGAGGTTGCACTGTCGCACACCATACAGGGAGGAGATTTTGCAGCAACACTGTCTGCTCATGGCGTCCCTGCATTAACGCCTGCGAAGTTAGACATCTTTCAAATCAACATCGGCAAGCTGTGTAATATGGTGTGCCGGCATTGCCATGTAGATGCGGGACCTGATCGCACGAAGGAAAATATGACGCGTGAAACCGTCGATCAGTGCTTGCAGGCGTTAGACCGCACAGAGGCACAGACGGTTGATATTACAGGGGGTGCGCCAGAACTCAATCCGCATTTTCGCTACTTGGTGGATCAGTGTGTGGCGCGAGGCAAGCAGGTGATCGATCGCTGCAATTTGACCGTGCTGTTGCTGCCGGGAATGGAAGAGTTGCCCAGTTGGTTTGGCGATCGCGGCGTTGAAATTGTCTGTTCTCTCCCTCACTATCGTCAACGCAACACGGATGCGCAGCGAGGCGATGGCACGTTTGAGCGCTCAATCGAGGCGCTTCACCGTCTCAATGCAGCAGGGTACGGTAAAGGCGATTCTAAGCGGCAACTAACGCTGGTGAGCAATCCGGTTGGAGCGTTTCTTGCTAGTAGTCAAGCGAAGTTAGAGCAGGAATGGAAGGCCGGATTAGAGAAATATCAGGGCGTGACCTTCGATCGCTTGATCACGCTCAACAACATGCCTATTTCTCGCTACTTAGAATGGCTAGAGCAGTCGGGCAATTTACAGAGTTATATGGAAGTGCTGGTAAATGCGTTCAATCCTGCCACAGTTGAGGGGTTAATGTGCCGCAACACGCTTTCAATTGGTTGGGATGGACGAATTTTTGATTGCGATTTTAACCAAATGCTGGATCTGACCTGTCGGGATGAGAAGCAGAAACCTTGGCACATTCGCGACTTTGATCCCGAACGTTTAGCACAGCGACAAATTGTAACGGGTCGCCATTGCTTTGGCTGTACAGCAGGGGCAGGAAGTTCTTGCGGAGGAGCGCTGGCTTAACTGACAAGGGACAAGTTAAATAAAGAAACCTCTACCAATAGAGGTTTCTGATTTCTTTGAGAAATCGCAGACCTAAATACGCAGTTTCGATAGTGTTGTAGACCTACAGTTGAACGATCGCATTGCCCTTGAAAGGGATCGAAGCCGAGCAGGTCTATAACACTACCCGCCGTTTCTTAGGTTCATGTACTTAACCTGAGATTGAATCGTGGCGGATTCACAAGCACTAGCAGGAGAGGTCTAAGTACCCTAAGCAATTCTTTGGCTTCTGTTCAGGGTGCTAAATTTTGCGCTACCATTGTTTAAGTACGATTATCCCATCGATAAACCGTAGATTAGAAGCAAGTCATCCTGTAGTGGCATTACGGAAGTTAGCTTAGGAGGCAACTATGGCAACATCAATTATTTCTAATTCAAATCAGCGTCCAACCGTAACTCGCATTCGGTTACGCATTCCCAAAAATTATCATCAAGAGCCAATCATCTCTCGATTGGTATCGGACTATCACCTCACCGTTAATATAGTGTCGGCGTTGCTGGGAGCCAATGCTCAAGGAGATGGCTGGTTTGATTTGGAGCTTCGTGGCAAGGCAGCACAGATTGATAGTGCGATCGTTTATATTTCAGAATTAGACTTAGAAATTTTGGATCAAGATGGTCTAAGTCAGGATGGCTGGTAAACTGCTGCTAACACATTTGCTAATACAACTCCGCTAATACAACAGTTACAGCGGCACAAGCTGATTTATTAGCAGCTACACTTGTCGGCTCAAAGCTGCCGCGATCGCGCGGATTAAAACTTCTGGCTCAATCGGCTTGATTAAATGCTGTTGGTATCCTATCTCAAGCGCTTTTTGACGACCACTGACAGAGGCGTAAGCCGTCAGGGCAATGGCAGGAATTTGGCGGACGCATTCTGAAATTTGATGGGAGCGCGACGCTGTGCGAATCTGCCGCAGTAGGGCATAACCATCGACGCCTTCCAGCCCAATATCACTGACTAAAATATCAAATGGATCCTGCTCCAAGGCGTTAAGCGCCGCCCGTGCAGAAGGAACACCCGTGACGACCGCGCCCTCTTGCTCTAGAAGAAACGCGATAAATTTCAAGGTAGAAGGCTCATCTTCCACTACAAGTACCCGGACACCGTATAAATCAAACACTGACGGTTCGGTGGGCATCTGAGCGCTGGATGCCATATGAGGGCTGAGGGGCAACCGAATCGTAACTGTTGTGCCCTGTCCTGCTCCAGCACTAGTAGCTGCGATCGTGCCACCATGCGCTTCGATCAGTTGCCGAGAGAGCGATAGCCCCAGCCCCAGCCCGCCAAACTGACGCGTAATGGAACTATCCTCCTGCCGAAAGCGATCAAACACAAAGGGGAGAAAGTCTGAATTAATTCCTTGCCCGGTGTCGCTAACCGTAATTTGAGCCATGCCATTTGCTTCGCCACGTTCAGACGGCGATCGCTCTAAGTTAACGGCAATGGAACCCTGTGGCGGCGTGAATTTAATCGCGTTAGTGAGTAAGTTCCAAATCACTTGTTGGAGCCTGCCTGCATCACCCATGATCTGTCCAACATCTGAATCAAGCTTGGTTTTGATTCGAATCGACTTGGCATCAGCCGCGAAACGCACAGTGTCAAGCGCATTTGCAATCGACTTAATCAGCGAGACAGGCTCTAGATTCAGAGCTAACTTGCCCTGCACAATGCGTGAGAGATCTAGCAAATCATCGACAAGTTGCGCCTGAAGTTTGGCGTTCTGCTCAATCGTTTCTAGCGCCTCTTGAAACTTTACTTCTGGCAGTTCTTTCGTTCGCAACACCTTAGCCCAGCCCAAAATGGGGGTGAGCGGAGTTCTCAACTCATGGGAGAGCATAGCAAGAAAGTCATCTTTCGTTCGACTAGCTGCTTCTGCTTCATCCCGCGCCACTTGTTCTTGGCGGAGTAAATGTTCTCGCTCTTCCTCAAGGCGCTTGCGCTCGGTGATGTCGCGCTGAATTGCTACAAAATGAGTTATGTCGTGATGAGCGTTCCGAATCGGAGTGATGTTCCACTCGACGTAATATTCACTGCCATCCTTATGATAGTTGATCGCTTCTGCATGAAAGGGCTTGCCCTGCTCTAGCGCCTGACGCAATCGGTCAAGTAGCGCACGGTCTGTATTAGGGCCTTGCAAAAATCGGGGCGTTTTTCCTAACGTTTCCTCGATCCTGTACCCAGTCATGCGGCTAAAAGCAGGATTGACATACACCATCTCAGGACCCGGTGAGTTGAGATTGGCAGTCGTAATTACGATCGAGTCTCTCGACTGCTGCACCGCAGAGAGTAGCAGTTGGATTGCTTCTTCTGCAACCTGCAAGTCTTGTAGGGCACTGGTCAACCGTTCAAGGGATTCGGTCAACCGGCTTTTTTGCTTTTGCGGCAATTGCTCAGCGTTCTGTTGAAGTTCAGCCACCCGTTTTTGGACGTCTTGGATCTGTTCAACAAATTCGTCTCCGTTCACAAGCTCTCTTTCAGAATGCAGTTATCTTTGCCATTGTGAGCAATGAAATGCCTAAAAACATTCACATTTAGAAAGATTTAAGATGGAAAGATTTTGGAGAAACAGTTATCGAGAACGGTCTGAGCAGCCCCTTTACCACAACATCAGGCTAAAAATTACAGACGCCAGAATATCGCATCTCTATCCTGCTATGGAATGATAATCTTGCTATTTAGTGAGAATATGATTTCATCCCGATTTTATTCACGGAGGCGGGAATCCTAATAGGAATACTTATTTTTAAGGATCTGTCAGACCGCATGAAAGCCATGTTCAAGTCAACTCTTTTAGCCAAGCCGCGCCTTTTAGCAACCGTGGCACTGTGTTTAGGAATGACTGGACTTCTAGCTGGACTATCGATGGCGGCTCCTCATGCGGATAACTTACCGTCTTCTGCGTGGTGGCGATTGAAAGTGCAAGGACAAGCCAATACTGTTCACGATCGTCAGTTTAAAGGATGCCTATTTGGCGACTCCATTTCATCGGGGTTGGGAAATTCGCTAGGACAGTCTACCTTTAATTTCGCGATCGGGGGACAGAGCTCGGTCTCAATGCTGGCACAGTTAAAAATGCTATATGCGTCCAATGTGCAGTGCAGAAAAGCAATCATTGCGATTGGGACGAATGATGCTTGGTATGTCATCGACAACAGAGCATTTGCCAATAACTTAAGGCAGTCGATCGCGATTGTTCGAGCGATGGGCGCGACAGAAATCACGGTGTTGCCTGCTTTTTATTCCACGATCGCGGCTAGTCTTGACCCTAGCAAAGCAGGATCGATCGAACGAGTAGATGAGATCAGCGCCTTAATTCAACAAGTGGCAGATCAAGAGAATGTGCAACTCGATGGCTCAGACCTCCAACCTCTGTTTAACGATCACAGTCTCAAGAGCGCTCTTACCTCCGATGGGGTGCATTTGAATGACAGTGGCAAACGCATCTACCGACAGGTATTAGTAAAACTGTTTAACGGTAGAATGATTGGCTCTGCTAATTTTTAATCTGCTAATTCTTAAACTGCGGCTCACGGCTCCACAACATTGACTAACCGAAACCAAGCGATGCGGCAGATTTGCGCCAAGGCTTGCTGCATCTCTGTGGTGCGATCGTGCTGCAATCGTTGCTGAAAGGTCTCAAGAATTGTCGTTTTGGTATAGTCTTTAACCGCCACAATAAACGGAAACTCGAACTTAGTTTTGTAAGCCTCATTGAGCGATTGGAACTGCTCATATTCTGCGGACGTTAGTTGATTGAGTCCTGCCCCGGCTTGCTCTTGAACCGAAGCATCTGCCATTTTCGCTTTACTGCCCAAATCTGGGTGAGCGCGAATCAGCGCAAATTGCTCTGTCTCGGTCATAGCATTAACCTGCGCGACCATCTTTTGATGTAGATCTGAGCGATCGCAAAACGGGCGCTGGTGATAAATCTGCTGTGCGATCGCAGGAGTCTCCTCAAACACAAATCCCAACGCTTCAACAAACGCCGCCTGATCCATTCCATTTAAGGCTGAAATTGAATACATCATGATGGTTGCCGTTGTCCCCTACACCATAAAGCAAAACGGCAGAATGGAAATATGGAAAAATTACCAACCATTTTGATTCCACCCGCTCTGCAAAGGCTTACCCCTACGGAACGATTAGAGATTTTACGTCAAACGGTTCGCCCTGTCGGAATCCACCATAGCGCTCCTAAAGGTCACTCAGAAACCCAATTTGAACGAGATTTGTGGCAGTACTTTCCGGGCAAAATCTATACCGGATTGCTGGTTCAGCGTTCTGGTTTACAGCAACCGTATGTGCCTGATTTTGCCTACATCGATTCAAGTGTGCTCCACATTGATATTGAAGTCGATGAACCGTATAGCCACATTTCAAAGCAACCGCTACACGTGTTGGACTGCCCTAAAGATGCGGCTCGAAATCAGTTTTTTCTGGATCAAGGGTGGGTTGTGATCCGGTTTAGTGAGGCTCAGGTGGTGAAGACTCCAGCAAGTTGTTGTAAAGCGATCGCAGCTACGATCGCCTCCTTGACGGGTAACAATGCCTTGATGACTCCATTCAGGCAAATTCCCACGCTCAAACCTGAGCGGCGTTGGAGTCGAGAGGACGCACAACAGATGGCAGACAGTGCCTACCGCGATTCTTATCTATCGAGCGCGTCGCAACCGGAACCTCAGAAAAAACGGCGACGGCAGAATCAAGCGAATCAGTCAGCGGCGATCGCCAATAGCCAGCTAACGTTTTACTGTCCGATCTGCGGTGAAGCGGTGCGATGGCAGGGGCATTATGTCCAGTGTTCAACGTGTGGCAATGACCAATTTGTGGTGTGATCTTGCTTTTACCGTGGAGTCTGATTGACAAGTTCTCGTCCGCGCCATGTCCAACCCCATCCGGTTTCAACTTTGATGATTGACGCTACTGCGATCGCGCTCACTACAATTCCGCCAAGTCCCGCCAACCACCAGTACCGTGGAGGAATGTTCGTCAATTGCTGAGTCACTCGCCGCATTGGGTAGTGCAGAACTATGCCGATTAAAGCCAACGCGGCTGCGGCAATCGTCCAACCATCAAAGCCAACCACAATGCCCCTTGTAACGGCAATCAGCAGTCCCAGGAGCGGCACTGCAAACACCAAAAATGTGATGGATGCTGTGTAAAGCGTGGCACGCCAATTTCGGTTCGATCCCAAGTGCCAATTTTTCGTCCATCCTTCCCACAATGCCGAAAACGACTGATACATTCTCACCTGTGCCAATTCATGACCCAAGCCGTACCAGAGTTTGAGGCGATGCTGCTTAATGCGTCGCCCTAGTTCAACGTCTTCTACCACATAGTCAGCCACGGCACGATGTCCGCCAATCTGCTCATACGCGCTGCGACGAAACAGCATAAAGGGTCCGACCGCAAACACCCTTTCATTATCCAGGTCATTAACGCTTGCAAACTCATATCCGACTGCCAGCAGATTTGCGATCACCGGCTGGGCAATCCATTCTGCAAAACAAGCGCAGACGATCGTCATCCAAAAGGTCAGCAGGTCGATCTGTTCCTGCTGGGCAAAAGCGACTGTCGTTTCTAAGCAGCCAGGTTTAAGCTGCACATCAGCATCTAAGAATAAGAAATAGTCGCCTGTCGCCTGTGCTACTGCTTGAGTACAGGCCCAGTTCTTGCCCATCCAAGTTTGATTGACGGGGCGAGGCTGTCCGGCGATGAGTTTCAAGCGATCGTCGTGCCGTGAGGATTGGAGCAGTTCAACGATCGCAAAGGTTTCATCGGTCGATTGGTCATCGACAACCAAAACTTCTAGTTGATCGGCGGCTAAATCAGTACTCTCTAATACAGAGATCACGCACGTTTCAATGTTAGGCGCTTCGTTGTAAGCCGGGATGATCACTGAGATTTTGGGTAACGTCTGGCGCAACGAATCGGAAACAGAACCGGGAACGAGGGAGATTGCTTGAGATGCAGAGCGACGCAGATTATTGAAAAACAGCGCGATCGCAACCAGCGACAAACCCAGAACAAGGCATAGCAATAGCACGTTGAAACCCTTATAGACACAGCAGGCGATTCTCGCCCTAGCTTAGATTGTAGGATGAGGTGTTTAGCATGACGCTTCGATGTGATACTGCTCGAAGTGGCTGATGATGGCACTCCGATCAAATGTCTCTACATCATCTCTTACATAATTCTTTCTGAGAATTGAAGCAATCGCTTCTTAAAAATTGAAGCAATCACTCATATCAGTCACAATGAAGGTATGAATCGAGTTGATTACCTCCGAATCAGTCTGATCGATCGCTGCAACTTCCGGTGTCAGTACTGTATGCCCGAAGGAACCGATCTCAACTACGTCCTGCAACAGAATTTGCTGTCGCAGAATGAATTGCTGACGCTGCTACGAGACGTGTTTATTCCCGTCGGATTTACTCGGTTTCGATTGACCGGAGGAGAACCACTCATTCGCCCCGGCGTGGTAGACATTGTGCGGGCGATCGCATCTCTACCCCAAACCCAAGATCTCTCCATGACAACGAACGCCTTTTTGCTCTCTGGCATGGCGCAAGATCTTTACAACGCTGGCTTACGGCGAATTAACATCAGCCTCGATTCATTAGAGCCTGAAACCTTCGACAAAATTATTGGACAACGCGGGAGATCTCGCTGGCAGCAAGTGTGGAATGGCATTCAGGCGGCATATGAGATAGGCTTTAGTCCCCTAAAGCTAAATGTTGTTGTCATTCCAGGGGTGAATGATCACGAAGTACTAGAATTGGCTGCCCTAAGTCGCGATCGCGAGTGGCATATTCGATTCATCGAATTCATGCCTATCGGAAATAGTGAATTATTTGACAACAAAGGCTGGATTGACTCAGAAACGATTCGTCAGCAAGTCAAGCAACGCTGGGGACTGACCGAAGCTTACGTAAAAGGCAATGGCCCTGCTGATGTATTCAAAATTCCTGGAGCAAAAGGGACACTAGGATTTATTAGTCAAATGTCAGAATGTTTCTGCGATCGCTGTAACCGAATGCGGCTCTCGGCAGACGGATGGTTACGCCCATGTTTGCTCAATGAAGTTGGACAGCTTGACCTGCGAACGGCTCTAAGATTAGGGGTTTCGACCGTGGAACTACGACAACAGGTGAGTGATTTACTCATGCTCAAGCCTGAAATTAACTACAAACAGCGAGACTCAGGCACAACAGGAACCTACGATCGCACCATGTCACAAATCGGCGGCTGACTTTAGATGCGTCTAACTCTGATATGGCTACTTTCAAAGCTGGAAAGAATGTGGATCTGAGATTGTGAGGTGGCAACTCTAGAATGGTATTGAAAAGCACATTTTTAGACGAAAAGCAATTCTTCACTAGAAGAAACTGTCCCTGCATACTAGGGTCAGATCATTGGTGAAATAGATTGCGATCGTGAAACAAATTTGGCAGAATAAGTGACGTTGAATATTATTTAACAACTCTGCTGCCTCGGTCATCTACCTACATCTACAAATTCTCCTGACAGGATGAAGAATCTTTGAGCAAGCTTTTATACCAGGTCAGCAGTCCAGTCTTAATAAAGCATTTGCTCTTTTCTCAAGGAGCAAACAGTTTAGATCGGCACAAACTGAGGCGACGGTTTCAATGCCTCAGTGATAACATTGCGGTGAACGCGTTTGAGGGCTTACTGTGATCCGTTCTGCAACACTCACTCCTCTGTCTACTCTGCCTTCTCTGCCTGACAATAATCGTCTCCGGCTGCTTTCTGGCTCAGCGAACATTGCGCTTTCTCAAGAAGTTGCACGCTACCTAGGCATGGATCTCGGTCCGATGGTGCGGAAACGGTTTGCAGACGGCGAGCTTTACGTTCAGATTCAAGAGTCCATTCGAGGGTGTGACGTTTACCTGATTCAGCCGACGTGCCGACCCGTAAACGATCACTTGATGGAACTGCTGATTATGATTGATGCCTGTCGGCGGGCATCTGCAAGGCAAATCACGGCGGTGCTGCCCTACTATGGCTATGCGAGAGCCGATCGCAAAACAGCGGGACGAGAATCGATTACCGCCAAGTTAGCTGCCAATCTGATCGCACAAGCTGGAGCAAACCGCGTTCTTGCGATGGATCTGCATGCGGCTCAAATCCAAGGCTATTTTGATATTCCGCTAGATCATGTGTATGGTTCTCCAGCCCTGATCGACTATCTTAAGAGCAAACAACTTCCCGACATTGTGGTGGTATCACCAGATGTCGGAGGGGTTGCTCGGGCGAGAGCCTTAGCGAAAAAACTCGACGACGCTCCGTTAGCCATCATTGACAAACGACGTCAAGCCCATAATGTCGCCGAAGTCATGAATGTGATTGGGGATGTGGCAGGCAAAACGGCAGTGCTGGTCGATGACATGATTGACACCGCAGGTACGATCACAGAAGGAGCGAAACTACTGCGTCAAGAAGGAGCGCGCCAAGTATATGCCTGTGCTACTCATGCAATCTTTTCGCCGCCTGCGATCGAGCGCTTATCGAGCGGCGTTTTAGAAGAGGTCATCGTAACAAACACGATTCCAGTGCTTGAAAAAGATCGCTTTCCGCAATTGACGATTCTCTCGGTGGCAAACGTCCTCGGTGAAACCATTTGGCGGATTCACGAAGATAGCTCGGTTAGCAGCATGTTCCGGTAAAATCGCCGATTAATTTGTCTAGGTGTTTAGGGTTGGTATCTATTGCCACCCTATATTTTTAGGTGAGTTACTAATTGAGATAGCCGCATTAGAGTTTCACCTGCACACCAAACTATGAGCACAAAGCGAAACTCCGGCTTCACTTTAAACACCGCTTGGTCTTCGGTTGTAGCGATTTTTTTGTATTACAGAGTTTCTATCTAAACTGCAACTTTAGAGGTGTCGTAGCGGATGTTAGCTTGCTTTAATCGGTCGAGGGCTTCACCCAAGCGATCGCACTCGGCAATTAAACTGATTCGTACATAGCCTTCGCCGCCTGCACCAAACGCATTTCCTGGCGTCACTACCACTCCCGTTTGCTGTAGCATCGAGAGCGCAAAATCAGTTGATCCCATACCAATCGGGCAAGGAATCCATAGATACATCGTGGCTTTCGGTTTAGGAATCGACCATCCAAGTTCTGACAAGCCTTGAATTAAGAAATCTCGACGGCCCCGGTAGCGTTCTTGCACATCGAACACATACTTGTCAGGTAATTGCAAAGCAGTTTCGGCGGCGGTTTGCAAAGCCGCGAAAATGCCGTAATCTAAATTCGTCTTGAGGGTGCGTAATCCTTGAATGACATGGCGATTGCCAACCACAAACCCAACGCGCCAGCCTGCCATATTGTATGTTTTTGACAACGTGTGAAATTCAACCCCAATCTCTTTTGCGCCTGGAATTTCTAGCAAGCTGGTCGGCTGATAGCCATCAAACGCAAGTTCTGCATACGCCTGATCGTGAACCAGCAAAATTTCATATTTGCGAGCAAACGCAACAATGTCCTTAAAAAATTCGCGGGGTGCAGTGGCAGTCGTTGGATTACTCGGATAGTTGAAATAGAGAATCTTTGCACGCCTAGCGACATCATCAGGAATGGCGGCTAAATCAATTAACCAATCGTTTTCTGCGGTCAGAACCAATGGGTAAAGTTCTGCTCCAGCAATTAAGGGACCGCGAAAATGGGGCGGGTAGGATGGACTTGGAACTAGAATCAGATCGCCTGGATTAATATACGCCAAAGCGAGATGCGTTAATCCTTCTTTCGAGCCTAGCAATGGCAGTGCTTCACCATCGGGATCAAGCTCAACATTGTAGCGGCGACCATACCAGTCGGTAATTGCACGGCGGAAATTTGCCGTGCCTTCAAATGGAGGATAACCATGATTTCGAGAGTCTTCTAGCGCTCTGATTGCCGCTTCTATAATCGGTGCTGGAGGCGCTCCATCTGGGTTTCCCATTCCCAAATCAATCAGATCAACCCCTTGCGCTCTCGCGTTGGCTTTCAACTCATCCAATCGAGCAAACACGTATTGAGGCAGAGAACTTAAGCGATCGGCAGTCGAGATCCAAGACAGGCTCATGGGAACGTGAGGAATGAATGACGATAAAAAGCGGCTACAGGTTGGCTATTCTACCTCAGAACGTAGCTCAGGATACACCGCCATAATGTCTGGTTTTGCGCTCAAAGCAGGAGCCGTAGTTGAAACCATCGCGGCCATCAGTTGAGAGGGAGCGACCATAAAGGGCAAGCGATGCAGATCGGAAGCAGGTAGACAAGCGATATCCGCCGCATGATTTAGTTCAGCGATCGTAATCTCATTTAACCCCAAATCGGCTAAGGTCTGCGGCAAACCGATCTCGCTATAAAACTTAAGCAACTGCTGCCGCGAAGTTGCCGCAAGCTGATTACCCTGAACCATTTCTTCGAGCCGCAGTTGCACCAAAATTCCGTATGCTACTTTCTCACCGTGCAGCGCACCATGACTTGAGAGCAAATGCGTCAGTCCGTTGTGAACCGCATGAGCCGCTACCGTGCGACACTGCGCCCCGCCGATGCCGCCAATCACACCTGCCATCAATACTGAAGCGTCTACGACCTCTTGCCAATCCTTTCCGCCCGGTTCGTTTAAGGCCGCCGCAGATTTTTGAAACAGAATATCGCGCAGGACTCTCGCTTGCTGAACGGCAGCAATGAGGAGCGTTTTATCCGATTGACCACTACTGACCGAGGCTTCGTACCACTTGGCGATCGCGTCTCCAATTCCTGCAACAAGCGTCCGTTGAGGAGCCGTTGCAACCAAGTTATAGTCTAAAACTAGTAAGTCTGGACATTTCGCTAAGCCCACATCATAGAGAAACGCATGTTGCTCGGAATAGACGTTCGAGAGGGCTGTCCAAGCGGCACAGGTCGCCGCAGACGTTGGAATGGTCACAATCGGCAGCTTGCACTGATATGCCAACAGTTTCGCGGCATCTAAAGCTTTACCACCCCCAACCCCAATCACCAGATCCGCTTGATGATCAGCAACGGCTTGCTGCATCGATTGAAGGGCTGTTTCACTACAGTCTTTACCGTAGGAAATTTTGGCGCTTCCTAAATGGTGCGCTTTGAAGAGCGGCTTGAGGCGCGGTTTAATCAGATCTAATGTGCGATCTCCGCCCACGACTAAGGGACGTGATCCCAGTCGGGCGATCGCGTCTCCCATCTGCTCTAAAGCATTAAATCCTCGAATCACTTGAGCCGGGGCAATCGACAGCGAGATCAAAGCATCAGTTGCAGTAGCCATGTCAGAACGTTAAGCGTTGGATTGAGAAAGCTGAGCCACGCGATCGCGGTAGATATCAAATGTCGCTTGGGGATCGTCACGCTTGGAGAGCGATCGCTGAACTTCACCCAAATATAATGGCTGAGAAACGCCTGGCTTGGGATGCGTAATCGTGCGGACACGAATTTTCATGCGATTGCTGCCTTGCGATAACCGTCCAGGTGAAAATAGATCTAAAGAGGCTTGGTGCATCGTCGCTTCGAGTTGAGTCTCGGTTACGGTGGGAGGCACAACAATCACAATCTGTGCAGCTCCAGTATCGAACACCCGCGAGTAATGCACAGCGTTCGGAATGCTAGGACGGGTATAAAGGGCAAGGGCAAGGGCAAAAATTCCGCCCGTCAAAACTGTCATAAAGCCTGTGGCCCCAACCAATCGGAAGCGAAAGCCCCACTTAAACAGAAACGCCAAAATCGTGAAGACCGCAAAGGCGATCGTGGCAATGCCAGACCATTGAGCGCTAGTAAAGAGTTGATCAGTTTCAAACATAGTGGGGAAAGGAGAGGAACAACGCCTTATTCGTTGCTGACAAATTCAGCCGGTTGAGTAGACGATTCTAAAGCGGCTTTCAAAGTATGCCAGGTTAGAGTGGCACATTTGATTCGGACGGGGAATTGAGAGACGCCTTGCATCACATTGAGCTTCCGGTGTTCTGTCGGAAACTCAGCCTGACCCTGCATCATCGTTTGGAAGCGCTGCACCATTTCTAGAGCTTCTTCAGTCGTTTTACCGCGCATTGCTTCTGCCATTAGATCGGCGGATGCCATCGCGATCGCACAACCTTCGCCCTCAAACCGCACATTTTCGATGCGATCGCCCGCTTCATTTAGCTGCACCGTCAACTCGATCGTATCGCCACAGGACGGATTGTGCCCGCGCTGATGGCGATGAACTGGCTCTGTCACGCCGCGAAACTTGGGCTTTTTGTAGCGCTCAAGAATAACTTGCTGATAGAGATCGCGTAAATTACCCGTAGTCATGAGTTTTTCTTTCTCTGCACAAGCTCTATTTCTAATTCCATCCTATCAGGGTCTCCCCTAATCGACCCTGCAAGACTCCCGCTCCAATCTATTCGCGTTTCCCCTACACCCCATTTTTCCCACACAATCGGAATTGAAATTTGATACTCTATCCAAATACTCTTGGGGAACAATGGCGTGGACATTCAAATTGGCAGGGGCAAAACCGCTCGCAGGGCTTACGGATTCGATGAAATTGCGCTAGTTCCAGGAGGGCGGACGCTCGATCCAAAACTAGCAGATACCCGCTGGAGCATTGGCGGCATCGAACGAGAAATTCCGATCATCGCTAGTGCAATGGATGGGGTCGTTGATGTCGGTATGGCAGTTCAACTCTCGAAGCTGGGTGCACTAGGGGTGCTGAATTTAGAAGGCGTGCAGACGCGCTACGACGATCCCAACCCGATTCTCGATCGCATTGCATCGGTAGGGGCAACCGAATTCGTTCCTTTGATGCAAGAACTGTATTCGCAGCCAATCAAGCCGGAGTTAATCGAAAAGCGCATCCAAGAAATTAAGCAGCAGGGCGGCATTGCGGCAGTGAGCGGAACCCCGATCGCGGCGATGAACTATGGACAAATTGCGGCAAATGCAGGAGCCGATTTGTTCTTTATTCAAGCCACCGTGGTTTCGACTGCCCATCTCTCACCCGACGCGACTACCCCGCTCGATCTTGCCAAGTTTTGTCAGGACATGCCAATCCCCGTCATTCTCGGCAACTGCGTGACCTATGACGTAACGATGAACCTGCTTAAAGCAGGAGCTGCTGGCATTATGGTTGGCATTGGTCCGGGTGCCGCTTGTACTTCTCGTGGTGTTTTGGGGGTTGGTGTTCCTCAGGCGACGGCAGTTGCAGACTGCGCGGCAGCTCGCGATGATTTTTATCACGAAACTGGAGCCTACATTCCGGTGATCGCCGATGGAGGTTTAATTACCGGAGGCGACATTTGTAAATGTATAGCCTGCGGCGCAGATGCGGTGATGATTGGATCGCCCTTTGCCAGAGCGCAAGAAGCACCAGGACGCGGGTTTCACTGGGGTATGGCAACGCCAAGTCCAGTTCTGCCAAGAGGAACTCGCATCCGAGTCGGCACAACTGGAACCCTAGAGCAAATTTTGCGAGGTCCGGCTCAGTTAGACGATGGCACTCACAACCTACTAGGGGCACTGCAAACCAGTATGGGAACCTTGGGAGCAAAAGACATCAAGGAAATGCAGCAAGTCGAAGTTGTGATTGCACCATCGTTATTAACCGAAGGAAAAGTCTACCAAAAGGCACAACAATTGGGGATGGGCAAATAGAGCCGTCTTTCTGAGGTACGATGAGTTTTAACTACAAACATCGCGCGAAAAACTTTAAGAACTGCGAACCACTGATTAGATTCTGATCGCTTTCTTAAGAGTTTACCTGTCGTTTTGTGAAGCACTGGTAAAACTAAATATGTCGTCTACAATAAAGGGAGCGGAGACGCATGTTTCCGTTCACTCCTCACACCACACTCCGCCTGAACTCCGGTTCAGGCGGTTCCTTTTTAAAAGGGATGAAGGATGAGGGATGAAGGGGAACCGTGATGGAAGACTTTGCAAGACTGACTCACGCGCATCCATAATTTTTTTTCTATCCTTCTGTTTTGTCCCTGCGAAGCGTTGCCGAAAGCGTTCCTCGTCTATTCATCTCATTTCCCTTCATCCGCATCTTTGTCTCCTACCTCAGGACAAAAATTGTATCTATTTGTATATGCACTGCAACCGCGACATGTCGTTTTTGCTATGGTAGAATTTCTGTCAAATGAGCATAGGCAAGGATTTTCAGGCATGTCAGCAGCCGCACAAGTTACAGACTCTACCTTCGACCAAGAGGTGCTGCAAAGCGAGGTTCCCGTTTTAGTCGATTTCTGGGCACCCTGGTGCGGTCCCTGCCGCATGGTAGCGCCTGTGGTAGATGAAATCGCAGCGCAGTTTGAGGGCAAGGTCAAGGTCGTAAAAGTCAATACGGATGACAATCCCAGCATTGCAAGCAAGTATGGCATCCGCAGCATTCCCACTCTCATGATCTTCAAGGGTGGACAGCGTGTAGATATGGTGGTCGGCGCAGTGCCGAAGACAACGTTGTCGAACACGCTAGAGAAGTATCTCTAGACCGGGTTTGGTATCTGTTGTTCAGCTTCATCTGTTCAAATCCATTCATCATACTCCAACAGTATTTAGCGCCTCAGCCCAAGCTGGGGCGTTTTTCGGTATTGCTGAGGTCTTACGACCTGTCGGAATCTCGACTAAAATAGAATGCCACCGCGTGGAGGAGTTCATGGCTGTTGATCCTTCGGACCTTGCAAACCAAAATCCTTTTGAAATTCATAGAACAAACCGTCCGTCGTTGAACATAGAGGCGCTTCGAGCGACGGTAAACCAGTTAATTGATCACCTGCCGAAGCTGGAACATGGCGATATGGTTGCTCAGGCGTTGAGTACGATCGCGCGGGTTGCTGGAGAAGACATTGAGCGATTGGACTGGAAGATTCTCAATGCTTCTGTTCAGGATATGGAACGGGCATTCACTACGTTTTATCCTTACCGCCACGTTCGCAAAATTGCCATTTTTGGCTCTGCCCGGATTCAGCCAGGCACGGCTGAGTATCAGATGGCGAAAGAGTTTGCTCGGTGTGTAACAGATCAGGGATACATGGTGATTACGGGTGCAGGTGGTGGCATCATGCAAGCGGGTAACGAAGGAGCAGGAGGCGAGAATTCCTTTGGTCTCAATATTCAACTCCCGTTTGAGCAAGGCGCAAATCCGTTTATTGAAGGCGATCCGAAGCTGATTCCGTTTAAGTATTTCTTTACACGAAAAGTCTTCTTTTTAAGAGAGAGTGATGCATTGGCACTGTTTCCCGGTGGATTTGGGACACAGGATGAGGCATTTGAGTGCTTGACCTTGACCCAGACCGGGAAAGCCGCTCCTGTGCCTCTGGTGTTGATTGACAAGCCAGGTGGGAACTATTGGCACGATTGGACAGAATACATTGATAAGCAACTTCTAAAGCGGGGGTTAATTAGCCCTGACGATCCAAGCCTTTATACCCTGACCGATAATTTGGAAGTAGCTTGCGATGCGATTTCGAGTTTCTACCAGGTCTATCACTCCAGCCGCTATGTGGGACATCAATTGGTGATGCGGTTGAAGTCAGAGCTATCGGATGAAGCGGTGCAAAAACTCAACGATCGCTTCAGTGATATTTTAGTAGCTGGCAGCATTGAGAAAAGCCAGGCGTTACCTCAAGAAACGAGAGACGAGACCGCCGACTTACCGCGTCTGATATTTTATTTCAATCAGAGAGATTTGGGACGGCTCTATCAAATGATTCGCGCAATCAATGAGTGGGGCACGCCTTCGCTGGAGGACTCGGCTCATCCAGAGCGCAAATAAGCAAAGAATAGAGGAACGGACGACGAATCAATCCTATCGCTCACCGATTCGCCATCCGTTCCATTGTTTAGAGACCATTACTTGGAGAGGGGTCTGGAGGATTAGCTTGTGACCCAATTGACTAGGGTTCTAACGCCGTATCCGGTTGCGCCTGCTCCGTTGTAGCCGTTTTCCTTATCTGCCCACACGGGTCCTGCAACATCCAGGTGAGCCCACGGAGTGTCCTTAACGAACTGTTTGAGGAAGATTGCCGCAGAGATTGCACCGCCTGCGCGAGCGCCTGTGTTTTTCATGTCTGCGATGCCAGACTTCATGCTCTCGAAGTATTTTTCCTCCATCGGCATCCGCCAGAGTTTCTCGCCTGCCTGTTCGGACGCACTGACGAGTTGATTTGCCACGTCGTCGCTCGGACTCCACAACCCAGCAATGCTGTCACCGAGTGCAACGACGCAAGCTCCAGTGAGCGTAGCGAGATCAACGATCGCATCGACCTCTAATTTCTCTGCATACACCAGCGCATCGGCTAACGTTAAGCGTCCTTCGGCGTCAGTGTTGTTGATTTCGATCGTTTTACCGTTGGAGGCCGTCAAAATATCGCCGGGGTGAATGGCTCGACCGCTAATCATGTTCTCGGTTGCCGCTACGATGAAATGCACTTCCACATCGGGTTTCAGTTGCGCGATCGCTTTGGCGGCTCCCAGCGTTGCCCCGGCTCCTCCCATGTCGGTTTTCATCATTTCGATGCCGCTCCCGGCTCCTTTGATATTGAGACCGCCAGAATCAAAGGTTAAGCCTTTGCCAATGATTGCGACTTTCTTGCGTGCTGCGCCATCGGGTCTATAGATCAAATGAATGAATTTTGGCGGCAAATCAGAAGCTTGAGCCACGCCTAAAAAGGCTCCCATACCCAGCTTTTCGCAGTCTTCTTTTTCAAGAATTTCTGCTTGTAAACCAAATTCCGACGCGATCGCACTAGCAGTTTCTGCCATAGTGACTGGCGTCAGATAATTTGCCGGGGCCGCCACTAATTCTCTGGCTAGAAACACGCCAGAGCAAATCTTGTGCGCTTTTTCGATTGCCGCCTCTTGCCCAGCTAGCCCCAGTAATTCAATTTGCTCGACAGGTGGCGTGTCATCGGGTTCTGATTTGAAGCGGCGATCCTCATACAAGGCTAATTCAGCCCCTTCTGCGATCGCTTGGGCACTAGCGGCGGCATCATTGTTAAAGATCGGCAAACTGATGCCCACCATTTTGCAGCGATCGCGCTTCGCCAGCTTCGCGGCGGCGGCTCCTGCCCGTCTCAGACCTTCTAGCGTCATTTGGTCTGATTTGCCCAGCCCGACTAAAATCAGCTTACGAATGGGGCTACCTGCAATCCGAGTCGAGGCGCTAGTAGCAGGTTTACCCTTAAATTCTACATCGGCGATTAAATCTTTGATCGCGCCGGATAGCTTGCCATCTAACGTTTCCAGATTGCCTGTAAGAGCAATCCCATCTTCAAACATGCCGATCGCTAAACCCTCTCCTGACCATTCTAGAATCGACGTTCCCGTTGCTTGTAAATTCATCCAGTACTACCTTCATTTGGGTTCAACCACTGTTTTCTAGTATTGCTCAAAAACAAACGATGAGGCCGGGCTTTAGCCAGACAAATCGCACGAATTCCAGATAACTGACTTCAGTAATTAAAGGTATATCAAGTACCTGTTAAATTTGAAGTTCCGTATATGTAATTAGATGGTAAAAGAGTAGTGTTAACCATTAGACTTACGCTAAGCTCGGCAAAAGTAAGGCTTGTGAGATATCCCTAGCTTAATTAATCGTCAAGAAGAATCGATTTTTGTTATAACTGCTAACAGCTTGTGAGATTTTACCCAACCCCCTGGGAGATAGTCGATGAAGGAACGGAAGGTCTGGATTTCACTGGCAGTCGGAGCCGGGGCGCTGGCGCTCCTTGCAGGCGCAGTATTGCCAATCGAAAAATTATTGAAGCAGGACACTCAATCGTCTGCGAGTTTAGGATCGTTAGAACCATTTCACTCCAAACCGAACACGATTGGCGCACCCAGTAAACTTGTTAGTCCGCTAGTAATGCAGTCTCCGAAACAACGGGCACAGACTTTAGAAGCGGCTGTTGAGAAGTTAAGTCCGTCGCTAGAGCGGAACCGCGCTCGGTATATGTTGGCGAGCGATCTTGTGGTTCAGGGACAAGGGGAGAAAGCGTTAGAACCCTTAAAAGATTTAGAGAAAGATTACACCGTCCTCGCACCGCAAATTCTGCTCAAGCGTGCCCAAGCGTACGAGGCGGCAGGCAAGCCAAAAGAAACGATCGCAGCTTGGCAAGAACTGCTCAAGCAATATCCGAAAGATCCGGCGGCAGCAGAAGCGCTCTTTTTCTTAGGAAAAGATAACCCTAAGTATTGGGATCAAGCATTGAATAAGTTTCCAGCGCACCCACGATCGCTCGAAATTGCCAAAACTCGCTTTAAGAAAAATCAGAAACAGCTTCCAGTTCTGCTCACGCTTGCGAAATATGGCGTCGATAGTGATGGCTATACTGACGTTCTCGACACGCTCACCAGCCGCTTTGCGCCCCAACTGAAACCCGAAGATTGGGACGCGATCGCGTTTGGCTACTGGGAAAACCAAGTCTATGACAAAGCCGCGATCGCCTATTCACGGGCACCTCAAACCGCGAGGAGTGTTTATCGTTCTGGTCGGGGGCTGCATCTCACAGGTAAACCGGGTGGAGAACAGCGCTATCAGCAAGTCGTTCAACAGTTTCCGCAATCCGATGAAGCGGGATTGGCGCTAATGCGTTTGGGCAGCCTAGCAGAGAGTCCTCAGACCGCGATTGCGTACTACGATCAGGTTACTCAGAATTTCCCAAGCCGGGCAGCGGAAGCGTTACTTGAGAAATCGAAGAAGCTCGACACTCTCAAGAGCACTAAAACGGCGGCTATGATGCGTCAACTCCTGTTAACCCAGCATGCCAATTCAGATGCAGCCGCAGAAATGCGCTGGATGTATGCTCAAGATCGGGCCAAAGCGGGAGATATTAAGCTTGCCAAAGAATGGGCAGCCCCGATTCTCGTGAATAGTCCAAAAAGTGAAATTGCCCCGCAAGCCGGATTTTGGGTCGGCAAGTGGTCTCAGCGTCTCGGTCAAGGGCGGGAGGCGAAACAGGCCTTTGAGCGTGTCTTGAAAGAGCGTCCTGAATCGTATTATGCGTGGCGCTCTGCCAGCATGTTGGGTTGGAACGTGGGAGACTTTAGCACGGTGCGATCGCTCAATCCACAAGTGCAGAAACCAGCAACCCGTCCTGTGCTGCCTGCGGGTTCGGATGCCATGAAAGAACTGTATCAGATCGGGCAAGACCGCGACGCATGGGCACATTGGCAAGTCGAATACCGCGATCGCACCGATCCCACCGTGGCAGAACAGTTTACGGATGGCATCATGCGCTTAGGCGTCGGCGACAACTTAGATGGCATTTATATGGTGTCGAGTCTGAGCGATCGCGAGAAGCCCGAAGACAAAGAGCAGTATCAGCAACTCGTTCAACAACCCGCTTATTGGCAAGCGCTGTATCCTTTCCCCTTTGTCCAGGAGATCGAAACGTGGTCGCAGCAGCGTCAACTCAATCCGATGTTGGTCACGGCGTTGATTCGTCAAGAGTCCCGGTTTGAGCCGAAGATTAAATCGAGTGTTGGAGCGGCTGGACTGATGCAGGTGATGCCCGAAACGGCGTCCTTCATTGCCGACAATATCAAGCTGAAGCAATATAAACTCGACGATCCTCAAGACAACATCAATCTGGGCACGTGGTATTTAGATCACACGCATCAAGAGTATGCGAATAACTCTATGCTGGCAGTCGCTAGCTACAATGCAGGCCCTGGAGCAGTTGCAGAGTGGGTCAGTAAGTCTAAAACCCAAGACTCTGACGAATTTGTCGAGCAAATTCCGTATGACGAAACGAAAGGATACGTGAAGTCGGTGCTAGGTAATTACTGGAATTACATGCGGCTGTACAACCCAGAGCTTTCACAGCGCATTGCTCAGATGTCTTAATTCATTTGACGGGTGAATTAGCGCACCATAACGAGCATGAACGGCGAATTCGTCAGCGAGAAGACTGGCAAGTTCGCCGTTTTTGCCGTGAAGAAACCTTGACCTCTACACAAAATAGTTTGGTTGCTGATCGTTTACTAATTTGTGGTGTGCCCAATAGGTTTGATAAAGAACGTCTGATCCCCCAGTTGGGGCAACTTGAGATAAGTCTTTAAGCCAAGCGCGAGCAATTTTGAGGCGTTATCTCAGTCTCGAACAGAATTGACGCATTCTAATTCTATTCATCACCTAATTCTATTCATCAAAAGACCGTCCCCGATACAATAGGTACAATCCTCCCGATAGAAAGCTTGACCCATGACTGCTCCTTCGGAACTAGAGACCAATAGCCTAGATAGCGCTGAAGAGACTGCCACAACGATGACAGCTAATCCTTCGGCTGAGGTCATTGACGAAAATGACGCCGTTGATGATGTTGAAATGTCGCTGTTTGACCATTTAGAAGAACTGAGACAGCGCATTTTTTACTCGCTGATTGCGATCGCGATCTGCGTCATTGGCTGCTTTAGCTTTGTCAAACCGATTGTCCAACTCCTCGAAGTACCAGCGCAAGGCGTTAAGTTTCTTCAGCTTGCACCGGGAGAATATTTCTTTGTGTCGATCAAGGTTGCAGGCTATAGCGGCTTAATTTTATCTGCACCGTTTATCTTGTATCAAATCATTGCGTTTGTTACACCAGGACTAACGCGAAAAGAAAAGCGCTTTTTAGCTCCCGTTGTCTTAGGCTCTAGCACATTGTTTCTAGGTGGATTAGCATTTGCGTACATCGCGCTGATTCCCGCCGCGTTAAATTTCTTTATCTCCTATGGTGCAGAGGTTGTTGAGCAAGCGTGGTCAATCGATCGCTATTTTGAATTCATCTTACTGTTAATGTTTGGAACAGGATTAACGTTTCAGGTTCCAGTCATTCAAGCATTGCTCGGTTTTTTGGGCATCATTTCCTCCAAACAAATGTTGGCAGCGTGGAAGTATGTTTTGTTAGGAGCCGCGATCGTCGGGGCCGTGATCACCCCGTCAACCGATCCCTTGACCCAAAGCTTATTGGGCGGAGCTATTTTGGTGCTTTACTTTAGCGGAATTGGGTTCGTTAAATTGTTAGGGCGTTGAGTGAACTTGTAGCTTTTCATGTCCAACAACCGGAGTTGGGCGAGAAGTGGAACTGGGCAACTGAATCATCTGTGCAGAATGCGTTCTGTCCCCTCTCACACTTCACCGATCTTTTGAGAGTATGCGATCGCGCGAACTTAAACTCTGCTAAACATCTATTACAAACTGTTACTTTCCGACTTTAACTAATACAAGTCCTCTACAAACTCAATTTCCACTTCTACACTGAGGGGGCTACACCTTTGCTTTGCTACAGACAGGTCAACTATCCCTAGCCAAAGTCACGTTATGGATATCAACGAACTCATCCGACGATACGAGAGGGGCGAAAGAAATTTTGCAGGAGCCGATCTCCGAAGCATTGATCTTAAAGGGGCAATGCTCGTTGATATCAACCTTGAAAATGCCAATCTAACGGGTGCAAACCTCAGCCGAGCCTTCCTTACCAAAGCGAATCTCAGTGGTGCATTCCTAAACTGGGCAAACCTAGAATTTACTAAACTCAGTGAAGGGTGTTTGATTGACACTGACCTTACCAAGGCACGGCTCAACGGGGCGTTTATGGTGAAATCTGACCTGACGCGATCGCGCCTCACAGGCTCAGATTTGAGTCACGCAAATCTGCGTAGCGCAATCCTTCAGCGAGCAAACTTGTGTAGTGCAAAACTCCTTTCGGTTAACCTACGTGGCGCAGACTTGCGGGGTGCAAACCTCAGTTGGGCAAACCTACAAAGCGCTAGACTGAGCGGGGCAACTTTAAAGGGTGCATTTCTCAACGACACCAATCTGGCAGACGCCTTCTTGAATGGGGTAGATCTAGAAGGACTCAATTTAACAGGTATCAATTTAAGTGCTGCCAAACTGAGTGGGGCAAATTTGAAATCAGCCAATCTAGCGTCCTCAAATTTTCGTGAGGCAATGCTGCAAGGTGCAAATTTAGCGGGCGCGAATCTGACAGATGCCAACTTAGAACAAGCATTTTTGCAGAGCGCAAATTTGCAGTGGACAAATTTAAGTCGAGCAAACTTGGCGCGATCGGATCTGAGCAATGTGAGAATGATGGGCGTCAAGATCGATGAAACGAATTTGTCAGAAGCGGTGCTTTCAGAGATGAATTTGCGCTACTTGTCGTTGATTGCTACTCAAAACGTGCAGAAGCGGCGCAGCGCGACTTTTTAGAACGGGCGTAACCTTGAATCTTAAAGTTCGGATTGACAAACGCTGAGTCCAGCCGTCGGTTTGTCAATCCCTTCGTCACGTTCGTTGACAAATGTCAGAATAAAGTACGCGATTTGCGCGAAGTGCACCTCCAAAAGAACCGCAGGTTACAAGAACTGGAAGTAACGCCATGACTCAAACTCTTCAAACCCAAGTTACCTTCGATGAATTCATTGCTTGGTATCCAGAAAACTCAGAATACCGCTATGAATTGCACAACGGAAAAATTATTGAAATGCCAAAACCAAGAGGCAAACATTCACGGATTGGCGGATTTATTGCAGCAGAAGCAAACTTTGAGATTCGACGATTGCATCTTCCTTACTTCATTCCAACAGAATGCCTCGTTAAATCCCTTGACGATCAATCGGGTTATGAACCGGATGTGATTATTCTCGACGATCGCACCATTTCAAATGAACCTCGATGGGAAAAAGGCTCGATCATTACGCTAGGGCAATCGGTAGGATTGATTGTAGAAGTCGTTTCCACCAACTGGCAAGACGATTATTTGACGAAACTAAAAGACTACGAGCTGCTCGGCATCGCAGAATACTGGATTGTCGATTACCTTGGTTTGGGCGGCAGACGATACATCGGCAATCCTAAGCAGCCCACTTTGTCGATCTATCAACTCATCGATGGGGAATACGAAGTGAGACAATTTCGAGGCAGCGATCGCGTTGAGTCTCCGCTCTTTCCAGAATTAACGATTACAGCAGACGCGATGTTTGCAGCAGGGCAATAAACTTACGAGATGGTACAGCACGGCTCATCGCTTTCAGACAAGTTACGGCAAGATGAAAGAGAGTGAGGAGAGAAACCATGAATCATTCTGCGATCGCAGCGTTGCACAACTCAGAAACAACCGCAAAAAATTATATTAACGGTGAATGGTCTACCCCAACGACTGACCGCTATTTAGATGTCATCAATCCTGCCACCACCGAAGCGTTGGGCAAAGTTCCGCTCTCTTCTGCGGATGATATCGATCGCGCGGCTCAAGCGGCGTCAGAAGCGTTCAAATCCTGGCGACGCACCCCCGCAACAGAACGGGTGCAATATCTATTTAAACTCAAAGCTTTACTTGAAGATCAGTTTGAAGCCCTTGCGCACACAATTACGCTCGAATGTGGCAAAACTTTAGCTGAATCTAAAGGCGAACTGCGACGGGCGATCGAGAATGTTGAAGTCGCGTGCGGTATTCCGATGATGATGCAGGGCTACAACTCCGAAGATATCGCGAGAGGAATTGACGAACAGATGATCCGGCAGCCGCTTGGGGTCGTTGCTATCATTACCCCGTTTAATTTTCCGGGCATGATTCCATTTTGGTTTTTGCCGTATGCGATCGCGTGTGGCAATACTTGCATTGTCAAACCTTCAGAGCGCGTGCCGCTCACAATGCAAATGGTGTTTCGTCTGCTAGAGCAAACCGATTTACCAAAAGGCGTTGTAAATCTGGTGAACGGCGCAAAAGAAGCCGTTGATGCGGTGTTGGATCATCCGACGATTCGAGCCATTAGCTTTGTCGGATCGTCGGCGATCGCAAAGTATGTCTACAGTCGCGCCGCTGCCAACGGCAAGAGATCGCAGTGTCAAGGCGGTGCGAAAAATCCAGTGATCGTGCTTCCAGATGCCGATATTGCAATGACGACGCGAATCATGGCAGATAGCGCTTTTGGCTGCGCCGGACAGCGCTGTTTAGCGGCCTCGATTGCCATTACGGTGGGAGACGCCAAAGAGACGTTTACCGATGCGATCGCAGAAGCCGCTACGGCTCGTACTGTTGGATCTGGACTTGACCCAGCGACGCAAATGGGGCCTGTCATCACGGCGCAAAGCAAAACCCGAATTGAAAGCTTAATTCAGCAAGCGACCCACGAAGGCGCTACCGTGTTAATTGATGGACGGCAACCTGATATTTCTGGCTATGACGGTTACTTTGTACGTCCAACAATTTTACAAAACGTCGATCCGACCGGAGAAATTGCTAAAACTGAAATTTTTGGTCCTGTGCTGAGTTTGATTCATTTAGACAGTATTGAAGCTGCGATCGCGCTAGTCAACCGCAGCCAGTACGGAAATATGGCGTCTTTGTTCACTTCCAGTGGTGCTGCCGCTCGCAGATTTCGCTACGAAGCCGAAGCCGGAAACATTGGCATTAACATTGGCGTGGCGGCTCCTATGGCTTTCTTTCCCTTTAGCGGCTGGAAAGAAAGCTTCTTCGGAGACCTACATGGGCAAGGTGCACACGCAATCGAATTTTTCACCCAAACTAAAGTGGTTGTCGAACGCTGGCAAGACTGGACACGGCAGTTTTAGCGCTTCAGAACATTAAATGAAATTTCTTCATTCAACTCTGAAAAATCGACATACGACTGGCGAGACTCAGTATTAGTCAGTCGAGCCAACACTTCAGGATGAAGCGGCTCTAACAGCCGAGCTTCAGCGCTGAGGAAAAACGCAAACTCAGTGCCACCGATGCGGATGCGATCGCCGTCTTGCAACCGTTGTCGCTGCTGAACCCGCTGCTCATTTACATACGAACCGTTCATGCTATTGAGATCGACGAGATAAAATCCGTCACCTGCGACATAGAGCAACACGGCATGGCGACGAGAAAGACTTCGATCTTGGAGGGGCAAAGCTGCCGCTCGATTCCGTCCAATTGTCCATGCAGTCTGCGGTTGGCGCAAGGTTTGCGAGCAATCACCCATTAGATTAGTGACAATATAAACCTGATCGCCCTGCAACACACCTTGAATGTATTGAGGAGATTTAGAAGATGACGAAACGGCAAACGGCTCTTTCTCAAGGTCGATGGATACCGTCGGACCTTTTGCAAACGCATCATCTGACCAAAATTCTTCAGCCTGCGGAGCCAGATTAGACGTTGGACATTCGGTAAAAGGACTCTGCTCTGGAGCGTTTACGGAATCTAGTAGGTTGGATTCTATAGTCATAGAAGGTGGGTTAGCACGGCGCAATCTGAGTATTGGTCTAAAGTTTCCCAAAAAAGCGGAATTTGACCCGGTACGATCAATTCTGGTAGTAACAAAATTTATTGGCTATGACCCAAGACACATTTAACCAAATTCCAGTAGAAACGCTGGAGCTTTCTATGAAAGCGCTGGGGTCACTCAAGCGATCGCAAATCGCCACGATCGCAGATCTGATGAATTACACCCAAGAAGACCTCGAAATTTTAGACAAGGAGTGTTCAGAAGAAGTGATCACGGCTTTAGAGCAAAAGTTCAGTCTCACCCTACCTCTCAACGATCTGCAATAGCGCTAAACCGTTTTTTGCAAGTTGGGTGAGCGCTTAAGAATCACCATTGAGGAACCGACCACCGGACTCCGAGCGATTAACCTTCCGTTCGGATCGCTAAGGTGGAGGTTGATAAAGTCGAGTTCTTGCGATCGCGTCCATAATTCATCGCTTAACTGATCCTGCTGCTGGGGCGAAAGCTGATACCAACCGTCACCTATTTGAACGATTAGACGACTGCTGCGAAAGTTTGGCTGCACCGACTGCACAAGAGCGCCCATGTAGCGATCGCTAATCTCGCTCACCTGCCCTTGAATGGAGGCGATTAAACTTTGTTCGGGCGTCAGTTGGATTGGTTCAGGTTGCGGTTCTGGTGGCTGCGGTGGGACAGGCTCGATGGCAGCAGGAGACGGTTCAGGTTGTGGTTCAGAGGCTACGGTTGGTTTGGCGGGTTCGATGATTGGCTCAGAGATTGAGTCTGAAGTCGGTTCAGCGGCGATTGGCTCTGTCAAGCTCCGGGGGATCGCGGGAGCAGGCGGTTCAGAAACGTCGGGAAGCGGGATTTTAGGCTCAGAGGCGACAGGAACTTCGGCAGAATCAGAAGACAGATCGGAGGGAATGGACTCGACGGGTGAAGTGGGAACGACAGAAGGACTGGGCGCAGGTTCGACTGGCTTGGAAGCATCAGGCTCGGAGACAGTCGGCTTGGAGGCAATTTCGGGCGGAGACGGCGGCGGGTCGGACGCGACTTTTGGGGACGGCGTTGAAGACAACAGAGTAGACGTGAACCAGAAGCAAATCACGACAATTCCGGCAACCAGTCCAGTGAGCGCGTGATCGTTGAGGTTGCGTCTTAACTTCTTAGGCAGTCGCGATCGCACTTGAATCAGAACGTTCTGCCAAAGCGATCGCTTCGGCGAGACATCAGAATGCGATGATTGCTTTGACGGTTCGGCTTCCAACGTTTCAACAAGGTTTTCTAGCCCTCGAATGGCACTCCGTAGCGTTTTGATGCCAAGCGTTTTCACAAGCGGCGGAGTTTGCTTTGGCGAACGAGGCTGTGGCACACTAGAGCGAGATTTTCTAGGAACTCGGGAAGATTCCGGATCATTGAAGTCGTTTCGTGGCATAACCGTTTCGTGACATAACTGTGCTGCCTGCAAGACACGATAAAGACACTCGCACTCAATACAGTGCTTTCAGTTCAATCTATCATCTGTTGTTGCGTCTAGATTTTACAAAGTATGCGCTTAAACCGTCGTCAACTGCTGCTTCTAGGCGGCATGAGTGGGCTGGGACTTACGTTTGTGGGTAAGACCTTGAGCCGCCCCGCTACAAGTCCGTCTGAATTTGCAAAATTGCCGACCTTGCCGCTTCAGCCGTCTGGTAAGGGTCTAATTTTGCGGTTTGTGGCGATCGCGGATACTGGGTCTGGCGCGAAAGATCAGTTTGCGGTTGGCAAGGCAATGGCGAACTATCATCAAAGCCACCCGTACTCGCTGGTGGTGATGGCAGGCGACAACATCTACACCAACGGCGAAATAGAGAAAATTGGCTCTGCGTTTGAGCAACCGTATGCAGCACTCTTAAAGCGCGGTGTTCGGTTTCAGGCGGCGTTAGGCAATCACGATATTCGGACGGCGAACGGCGATTTACAAGTCAAGTACCCTGCGTTCAACATGAAGGGACGCTACTACACCTACCGAGAAAAAGAGGTGCAATTCTTTGTATTAGACACCAACGATTGGCAGCCTCAAGTGGCTTGGTTAGAAGGAGAACTGAAGCGCAGCGATGCTCCTGTAAAAGTTGTGTATGGGCATCATCCGATCTATTCGTCCGGGCATTATGGCACCAATCCGGAGATGGTGGAGGCATTCACGCCCTTGTTTAAGAAATATCAGGTTCAGCTTTACATGAATGGGCACGAACATAATTATGAGCGAACTAAACCGATTGACGGAACCACGTATCTGATCACAGGACACGGTGGCGCAAATTTGCGATCGGTGGGGCGCTCTGATTGGACAGCTTATTCAACATCGCGCTTCGGATTTTCGGCCATCGAAATCTACCCGGACCGGATGCAAATTCAAGGAATTAGAGCAGATGGATTAGTCTACGATCGCGGTAGTGTTCCGCTTAAAATCGCTCAAAAGGCTTGATAGAAGCAATGAAATCGCACAGTCAAGAACCATTATTCGAGTTCTGTGAGGCGCTAATATGAAGTCACTAACACTTCTGTAATTTTTCCACGCTTTTCTGCATTGCAGTTAATGTTTCTTGTAGCGTAAATTGTGTGGATGTTGAAATCTTTGTAGAGTTCTCGAACAAACGGACAGTCAGAATTGGAAAGCATGATCTTGACGCCGCGATCGCGCAGTTCTACGACAACATCCCGCAATCGAATTTGATCGGCTTCTGAAAACGAGTATCGGCTGTAAGACGTAAATTTACTCGTTGCATTGAGCGGTACATAGGGCGGATCAAAGTAGACAAAATCTTCAGCGTTCTTTGCCTGTTCAAGAATTCGATCAAACGATCGCACTTCAATCTGGGCAGACTGTAAGGCTTGAGCATCCGCCCGCAGAATATCTGGATCACAAATAACAGGATTTTTATAGCTACCGATGGGGACATTAAATCCGCCTTTAGAATTTTCCCGGTACAGCCCATTAAAGCAAGTTTTATTGAGATAAATAAATCGAGCCGCGCGGTCTAAATTGCGGTCAATATCAGCAGCAGAGGTCGGCGGCGAACCGCTTTGCGAGACCCCAAGGGAGCGCACCTGGTAATAATGCTCAGCGCAATGATCTTCTCGATGTTCTTCCAGTCGATCAATCAAATTCTCAACGTCTTCTCTAACGCAGCGATAAACATTAATCAGTTCATGATTGATGTCGGTCAAAACTGCTCGCTCAGGCTGGAGGTGAAAGAAAATTGCCCCTCCACCTACAAACGGTTCGTAATAGTGGCAGTAATCAGTCGGAAAATAAGGAAGATACTGCCCAATCAATTGATGCTTTCCGCCTGCCCACTTGAGAAACGGACGCGGAGCTATGTGCGGTTGCTTTGCAGTGGCGCTTTGCGCTAATCGGATTGAGTTAACCATATTTAATATCTAACCCGATTCGCCCAAAACAAATACATTTGATCTGCTTTGTTTAAGTTTTGCGCGTCATCGATCAGATTTGATAATCGGTTGAGGCAGCATCAAGGGATCGAGTTTCTCGATATGATGAGGAAGAATTTAACAAACGCGCGACCTATGCGAGACTTTCTGATTAATAGCTCTAGATACCCCAAGCTCCTGTTTAGTGTAATGGTGGGTGTAATTTTATTTGCCTTAGCCCCCCTCGTACCCCTGCTAAAAAATCCGCTTACCGCCGTTGCCGTTATTGGCTTCTTTGTAGGAGGGATTGCTTTTTTCACCTTCACGCTGCGGGCAATGTTAGGAATCTAAAACGGAAGGCAGACGGCTCCTCTTTATGACGGTGCTAGGATGAAAGACTTCTTGTAAGTAAGGGCAACGGTTATGGCGACAGATCGAAGAGTGGCGCGGGTCTCTGAGCAGATCAGACGCGAAGTGAGCCAGATGCTGATGAACGGCATTAAAGACGATCGCGTGGGTACAGGCATGGTGAGCGTGACGGATGTAGTCGTGTCGGGTGACTTGCAGCACGCCAAGATTTTTGTCAGTGTTTATGGTGACGATGCCGCAAAAGCGGAAACAATGGATGGTTTGAAGTCAGCGACGGGCTATGTCCGGCGCGAGTTGGGACGCATTGGGCTGCGTCGTACCCCTGAAGTGGTTTTTTTGGAAGATCATTCGATCGAGCGGGGCAACAAGGTTTTGAACTTAATTAGTCGTCTAAGCCAGGAGCGTAAGGATTCTGATGAGGAAAATGAAGTAAAAGAAGATTGATTGGCGCTCTCTAGGAAAGAACCTAGCTAAAAGTTATGTGAGAATTCCATCTGAAGCGATCATTTCTGAAACCAAGTTAACGCGCTATCTACTGCTTCTGAAGCCTCGAAACGATAAATCTAAATTTCTAGCTCAAGCAGGTTTTACCCTCGATAATTGGGAGGTGCTTGTAGTAGCTCTGCGAGTTTTAACGACTACTGTAGACGCGATCGCAGATCGAACTGATGAGTACGGAACTTACTATCGAGCTATAGGCACTCTTCAGGGCGTTAATGGAATTAATCTTAAGGTTGTTACAATTTGGCTACATCGCTCAACCGATCAGCAATTTCAGTTTCTTACCTTAGTGCCTAATAAGGAGACAACAGGATGAGACTAGAACTCTATCAAGAAGTTGCTCTTAATCAAGATTTCTCACAGCATAGCCTCAAAAAAGGCGACATTGCGACTGTGGTTGACTATGTTCCCCATCCTCAGGGTGGAGAAGAAGGCTGCATTCTTGAGTTGTTTAATGCGGTTGGAGATTCTATTGCCGTTGTTACTGTCCCCGCGTCTAGCATTGAGGCCATTCGTCCAGATGATATTCTCTCTGTTCGTCGATTAGCTCAAGCGTCCTAAGTTGTTAGCAAGTCATCGATCGCATCGTTTAGAGACCACGAGAGACAATGCTGTGCGAGACTCTACGCAATTCAGCTTAGATCTGAGCGGACTTTGCAGGGTGAATTCCTTCAGAATTTACGGCCACCGATCGCATTACTATTAGATGGCATCAGACTTCACCCACGATCAATCATGTCTATCTCGCTTCCCAATCCAGACGGTTTGAGCTTGGCTCAGCAAGTCGCTCAAATGGTGGTTGTTCGCGCGTCTGGGCATTTGTTTGATCACGAAATTCGCTACCCGCTGTGGGAACCCCCGGCGGCAGTGCTTCAGCGTTGGATCAAAGAATTGGGTGTAGGAGGCGTCATTCTGCTGGGAGGAAGCGCCGCAGAAATTGCCTTACGATCGCACCAGTTTCAAGATTGGGCAACAACTCCACTTCTGATTTGCGCTGATGTTGAAGAAGGCGTTGGACAGCGATTTTCGGGCGCAACTTGGTTTCCGCCACCCATGGCACTTGCGGCTATTGCCCAAACGGATCTCGAAATTGCTTGCCGCTTATCTCACCAAATGGGCAAAGTCACGGCTCAAGAAGGATTAGCGATCGGCCTAAATTGGATTCTTGCGCCCACCGTTGACGTTAATAACAATCCCCATAATCCGGTGATTAATGTGCGATCGTTCGGCGAAACGCCAGAGATCGTGATTGCTCTCACGACCGCGTTTATTGCGGGCGTGCAGTCTGGAGGCGCGTTAACAGTCGCTAAACATTTTCCGGGACATGGTGATACGGCCATCGATTCGCATTTAGAGCTGCCGACGATTCCCCACGATCGCGATCGCTTAGATCAAATTGAGTTACCACCGTTTAAAGCCGCGATCGCGGCGGGCGTTGATTCGATTATGAGCGCTCATCTGCAAATTCCGGCGTTGGATGATCAAGCTCCCGCAACGCTTTCTCACTCCATTTTGACTGATTTATTACGAGCAGAATTAGGATTTGATGGGTTAGTGACAACCGATGCGCTCGTGATGGGCGCGATCGCAAATCGGTACGGAACCGCAGAAGCCTGTATTCTTGCCGTAGAAGCAGGAGCCGACATTCTGTTGATGCCATTGGAGCCGGAGAAAGCGATCGGAGCAGTTTGCGAAGCGGTGGAGTCAGGACGAATTTCTCGCGAAAGAATTCGGGCGTCGGTAGAACGCATTTTGCACGCCAAATCAAAAATCGCAAAATCAAACGGCAATGCCGCTTCGTTTGCAACGCCTCATGATTTGGCAGTGCGATTAGGACAGTCAAATATCGCAATTGGCGCAGAGCGTAGCTCCGAGGCAGCTGTGCAAGAAATTTTGCAGCGATCGATGCAGGTTCACCAACCCCCTCTGTCTCGATTAAACAGGTCAAGTGGAGGACGAAATTTAATCGTTGTTGATGACATGATCGATTGCGATTTTTTGGGACGAACTGCACCTGCGATCGCGCTACCTCAGCACTCTGGTTTTACGCGCGTTCAGATTGTCGATCACCACACCCCTGACGTTTCATTTGAGAGCGTAAAACCACAACCAACGCTGTTGCAACTTTTTATTCGAGGCAATCCCTTTCGCGGTAGCGCAGGGCTAACAGAAACTGCACAAAATTGGTTTGAGTTTCTGTTGTACTCTGATCAACTGAAAGCACTCGTAATCTATGGCAGTCCCTATGTGCTAGAACAATTCATTCCAAAGCTGCCGTCTGATGTGCCTTATGTGTTTACATATGGCCAAATGCAGTCGGCACAAGCGATCGCGCTTAGCGCTCTGCTGAAGGTTGACCAAACCAGCTAAGCAAACAAAAGGACGCTCAAAAGCGTCCTTACTGACACACTGAAGATAACGGGAACAACTTGCAATTAGTACTCCAAGAACAGAGTATTAAAGGCTGCAGTATCAGGAGCAGCTTGTTTGGTTGCAGGAGTCTTGCATGTAGCACTTCTATCAAGTTCAGCAACTTGGCTGCTTAGAAACGTTAATCGCTTTTGAATTCGATGACGACGAACTTCAATAGATTCTAGTTCGTGTTCGAGGCGTTTTTTCTCGATCGTTAGTTTGTACAAATTTAAGTACGCTGCTGCCTCAGTTTTGGGGCGGGGCAGAGTACTTCTCAACTTAGGGCCGGATTCGAGGGAACAGTAGTTAGAGCGCATGATGAAATACCTGTGTGTTTGACTGATTTAGAACTTACCCAAAACACCAACTGGTAGGTGTAATCCACCTTTAGAGGTAGTGTTTGCAGATTCTTCTCGTAGAGTTCCCTCAGCTTTTTCTCCCATAACAACTAATGTTATGAATATTTAATAAATGCTTTATCAGATTGTTGCAATCTTTATACTTTCTTTGTAACTACTCAGGCAAAATCTGCTGAGTTTTAGTGTGAAGGGGATAACTGGGTTA